>DAOPNM010000001.1:0-40447 GCA_035357435.1 archaeon
TGAAAAAACCATACAAAAAACCTTATTTTAACTTAAAAGAATTAAAAAAACGCTATTTCTTGGACACTTTTTTCTCACTTATTATTAGTTAATATTAAGAAAAAATAATATATCCAAAAACAGTGGTTTCAGGGTGTCCAAGAAATATTGTTTTAAGTTATACATTAAATAACAACAAAGTTATAAAATCACCTAAAGTGCAAAAAAAAAGAATAATTATTGTGTTGCTTGATTAGTAATTGCCTCTGCTTCCCTTGTGTGTTTTGCAGATAACTGTTTTACATAGATTGCAACACTTAATGCAACTAAAATAACTATACCAATAATTATAACAAACTCTAAAGACACTTGTGCCTTTTCATCTTTTAAAAATAATTTTATTTTTTTTAACATGTTTAACACCATTAATTTTTACACTATTCTTTTTTTTCTAACACTCTATACAATCCCTAATAATAACCCAGAAATTAATGTTTGAGACAAACTATATATTGCATAAGACACCCCTAGCATAACTGGGAAGTAAATAAAAATACCTGTAAGGTTTCCATCTCTCATTATACAGATCATTGCTGCAGCAGCAAATGTTAAAACTATTAAATAGATATCTAATAACATAAAAATAACTTTCTGTGCTTCAATAGATGTCGAAATAATCTCACCAGTAACTACACCTGCACTAGATGCAACGTTTGTTAAAAACTCAGTAAGTACATGTGTAATTCCAAAAATAAATGGTGCAACAACAGCACCTGTTGCAGCAATAAATATTACTTGCATCATTGTTTTTGTTTGTCTTTCTTTTTTTATTCTAAACATATTTTTTGCATCATCTGCAATGTCTTCTAGTGTTTCTGCTAATTGGGCACCACTTATTAATGCTTCTTTTATAATAGTAATTGTTCTTCTTATTGTTTTAGAATCTATTGTATCAGACAAATAAGACAATGCATCTTGCATAGTGTACCCCATTTCTAACCGTCTAACCATTTCTGTTATTTGGAGAGATAATGGCCCAAAATCTGCAGAAGCAACTTCTCTTAATGAGAAATCAAAAGAAGAACCTGCCTTCATACTGTCTGCAATTAATTTTAAAGCATCAGGCCAATTTTTTTCAATTTTGTTAATAGTTTGCCTATATACAAAAATAGGAACACCAATACCTAAATCTAGAATAATTATAAATACTAAAATTCCAATCATTACTGTGTTAGATACCAAATATACAAGTAAACCCAAAATTAAGGAAAATATTAAAAATATTAATATCCAATAAAGTGCAGGTATCTTTATTTTAATTGAAGAAAGATATATCTGATATTTGTTTAGTAATTTATTTTGCGTAGTATCTTTCATATTTTCACTTTATTTTTCACATTATTTCTTTTAAATTAAATTTTTGGTTCAATAGATTTTATATAATATATTAAAAATGCAAATATTGCAGGTAATGCTATTAGGAAAATAATTTCCATAATTGTTGTAGAAACCATGCCTTGTAAAAACATGGTGCCTCCTTGACCTAATGGGGCATTTGCTATTCCCCCCAAAATTGCAACAAACACAGGCATAACAATTGCAACAAAAATAAAAATTATTCCAAAAAAATTCATTTTTTCTCCAAATCCTCTTACTGCTTCCATAAGATCAAAAGAAACACTATCTGCAACACTGTTTATTGTTTCTGCTAAATTACCACCAGTGTTTAGTGTTCTTACAATATGAGAAATTGCAATATTAAAACTTTTTGATTGACTTCTTAATGCTGCACGTCTTAATGCAGTTCGTGTATCTGTCCCATGATCTATTTCTAATACAATCCTACTCATTTCATCCGAAAGCACACCATAATCATTTTGGGCAATAGATTGAAGAACTTTATACAACCCCATTCCTGCTTGTAGTTCTGTTGCTAAATGTCTTAAGGCATATGGTAGTTCTGTATCAATTTCTTTTCCTCTTTTTTTAGCTTTAGACATTGGGACTAAATAAGCATATATGAATATGAAAAAGAATATACTAAGTATAAAAATAACAGGTATTAATAATAAAAAAATCGGTTTATAAAATGTAAACAAAATAAATAAACCAATAGATATGGCAGCAGAAGTAATTAGTGAAAAAATTATAGAAAATATTAAATGTTGTAATAATGTTTTCTTTATGTTTGCTGAATATAAATAAAACGAAATTTTTTTACCTAATGGATTTTTTAAAATAAACGATGCAAACTTATTAATTATATTCTTAAAAGGATGATACAGTTTTACAACCCTTGCCTCTGTTGGGGATTCAGTACCTGTTATAAGCTTAGAGTTAGTATCTATATCTAAGGTTGCCAGTTTTCCTTCAGAAATAATATCCCTTAGTTCTCTTAAGTGTTCTTCAATTACAGGTTTGCCTATCCCTTTTGATTCATCTTGTTTTTTTAATTTAGAAACAATTGATTCAACTGCATCAACATCTATTTCTCGCCCTTCTCTTATATTATCTGATTTTTTATCAGTTCCAGATTTGAGTTGATCTAATTTAGAGGATGCCATTTTTTCTCAATTTATTTTGGTAAATATTCCTTTTGTATAATTTTTGAAACATCTGTTAAACTTCTTATGTTGTTTTCTACCATATTTTTTAAAACATTTGTTCTTCTAATAATTAATTCATTTAATTCTGAATCAGACAATTTAGAAAATGCTTTTACTTTTTCTAAAAATTCCATTGGTGCCTTTGTTCTTTCTATTCTATCAGTTCTTGGGTTCCATGCAAACAATTCCACAATCTTTGGTGACCCCTCAATAACTCCTGTAACTTCTGAAATAGAAGTTATTTTTCTTATTAAGCCTTTAGGGGTATTTATTTTTTTCATAACAAATATTAAATCTAAACCTGCTAACATTAACTGAGGAACATCCATTGGTGGAGAGGTTAAACGAACAATGGTTTCAGGTGCTGTGTTTGCATGGATTGTACCCATACATCCATCATGACCTGTGTTCATTGCAGTAAGTAATGTGAATGCCTCTTGGTGTCTTACTTCCCCAACAATTATTCTATCTGGTCTCATTCTTAAAGCGTTTTTTGTAAGAATGTCCATTGTGAGCTCGCCTTTTCCTTCTAACCCTGGGGGTCTTGCTTCAAATCTAATTACTTGCTTTATTGGTAATCTTAATTCTGCAGTATCTTCTATTGTCAACACTCTTTCTCTTTCTGGAACAAACGAAGCACACACATTCAAAAAAGTAGTTTTACCAGAACTTGTTCCACCTGAAATTAAAATGTTTGCTGGTTTTGCACCACCAAATCCCTCTACTGCACACCATATAAATCCTGCAACGTCTATGTCAATTGTTCTTAAGTTAATTAAATCAATTATGGAATATGGATCTTGTCTAAACTTTCTGATTGTAATAGTGCTTCCATCTACAGATGCAGGTGGAATTGTAGCATTCACTCTTGAACCATCAGGCAATCTTGCATCTAAAAGAGGAGAGGCCATATCTACTCTTCTACCAATAGACCTTGCAATTTTATCAATAATTTCATAAATTTCATCATTAGAGAAATAAACTATGTTTGTTGCCATCATACCAAAGTCAGAATGATAAACATATACTGGCTTTCCTGCACAAACAACCATTATATCTTCTAATTTATCGTCATTTAATAATGGTTCTAAAGCACCATAACCAACCATCTCTTTTACAACTGCATCTGCATAAAAATCAAAAAGATGTTTAGGAATATTTATTTCTGGTGCACTTTCTAAAATATCAATTATTTTTTGATAGTAAATGTTTTTTCTCTGTATTGGATCCCTTATTTTATAAGGATCTACTGCAATTAACCTTGTTGCAGCTTCTTTCAAAGTATTAATAATCAATTTTTGACTAGGTGTTGGTTTTGGGATTGGCACTCTATAAAATAAAGTTGCTTGCCCTTCTATTCTATAAATTTCAGTATCACCATATTTTGTTAATAATGTTGCCTTTCCTTGTTTAACTAATTCATCTATATTAAAAACAGAAGAATCATCTTTTGAAGAGTGTGTTTCTTTAGATGCTTGAGATGTGGGAAATGAAGTCACAGAAACATCTTTTAAAGGTTCTTGTTTAATTGGTGTTGCAACTGTTTGTTTAATAGAATTAATTTCTTGCATAAGTTTTGCTAAATCTGGTTGTGAAGAAGTAGAAGATTGTGTTGGCTGTGATGTGGCAACTGTTGATTGTGGAAATGAATTTTGAGAAGATATTGGTTCTTGAGGTTGTAAAGAACTAATAGAAGCATACTTTGACTTTATTTCTTGTGATGGTGACACAACAGAAATATTGCCTTGTGCCTGTGACTCTTTTTCTTTTGCAAACTTTTTTAATAGTTCTTCAAATGTTTCTTCAGCCATACATAGTCACTATATTTCTCCATATTAGTTTAAATTTAATAAAATTATTTGGGATAAAAGAGCTTGCAATTGAATTCTATCATTTGCACCCTCAACTAATCTAAAATTAATTTCAGCAATTGCATCAATTATTTTTATTTTCTTTTGAATATTAAGTTCTGTGTCTGGAAACTCAATCACACGCTTATATATTTGAGAAATTATGTCTTCTCCAGAAAGACCATAATCTAAAAATAAGCTATCTAGTTTCTTTTTTGCACCATCAAAATCATTATTTAAACAAGCTTCAATTAAACTAATTACTTCTTTTGGTTGCACAGCACTTGCAACTTCATAAATTGTTTCTTTTTTTATATGTGGACTTGTTGCAGAAGCTGCCTGTAAATAATTAATTGCACTTCTTAAATCGCCTTCACATACATCACAAATACTTTCAATTGCTTCTTTGTCTATTTCTAGGTGTTCTTGTAAAACAATTTCATTTATTTTTTGAGTAATATCTTCTTTTTTTAAAGGTTTAAATTTAAATAATGCACATCTACTTTGGATAGGAGAAATTATTTTAGAAGCATAATTTACACTTAAAATAAACCTAACAGTTCCAGTATACTTCTCCATGGTTCTTCTTAACGCTTGTTGAGCATCTGTTGTTAAAGCATCAGCTTCATCTAAAAATATAATTTTAAAATCTGCACCTAATGGAATTGTTCTTGAAAAATCTTTTATGACACCTCTTACAACATTAATTCCTCTTTCATCAGAGGCATTTAACTCTAAAAAATCTTGTGAAAAGGTGTCTCCAAACAACTCCCTTGCAAGAGCAACAGCACATACTGTTTTTCCTACACCTGGTGGCCCTGAAAAAAGCATATTAGGTATACTTCTTTTTTGTAAATAAGTTTGTAATCTTGGAACAATATGCTTCTGACCAATAACTTTATCTAATGCTTTTGGTCTATACTTTTCAACCCAAGGAAAATTTTCTTCTTTTGTGGCCATAGTTATACATATTTCCAATTTACTATAAAAATAATCTTCCAATATATTTATAAAGGTGATTTATAAGATAATATATAATAAATTAAAAAAACAAAAGATGAGAAAATGGCATTTAAAATAAAACTTGATAAAAAAGGAATATTATGGTTTATAGTTTCATATATAATATCCCAAGCATTAATTTGGTGGTTATCAAAAGACAATTTTTTTAAATCACCAATGTATATATTATTGCCAATTGTTGGCTTCTTTGCATTATATTATTTTACAAAACCAATAACAGAATTTGCAAATTTAAAAAAAACAAATTTTTTAATAATATTTACAATTGTTGGGATAATTGGATTTATTGTTGCTATTTATTTTTACTATTGGAATTATGCAATATTAAATAATTTAGGGACAATGGAAATTATGAAATATTCCATAGGGACACATCCAATATTCAAAGGATTTATAACCTCTGCATATCTAGAATTTCTAATAAGTGGGATAATTGGAATTCTTGCTGCAAAGAAATAAATGGTAAAAAGAACTAACAAAATAGATTAATGTGTTCAAAATATTCATAAAAACATTTGGATGTACATTAAACCAAAGAGATTCTGAAGAGATAATAAAGAACGTTAATTATACAACTGATGAAAAAGAAATAACAAAAGCAAACTATATTATAATTAATACTTGTGGTGTAAAGGAACAAACAGAACACAAAATTATAAACTATTTAAACAAACTAAAACAAAAAAACATCCTAGAGTCTAAAATAATTATCTGTGGATGTCTTGTAGACATCAACCCTCAAATTCTTAAAAATATATTTCCAAATGCGAACTATTTTAAAACAAATCAAATTAATGAAATAAACAAACTTTTTTTAAAAAAAAAACAAATTAAACAAAAACAGAAATCAAAACTCACAAAAATAGTAAAGATTTCAAATGGCTGTTTAGGTGATTGCAATTATTGTGCAGTTAAATTTGCAAGAGGAAAATTAAAAAGTAGAAATCCAAAAGAAATAATTGATGAAATAAAGGAAGCTATAAACAGTGGTGCAAAAGAAATTTATCTTACTGCACAAGATACAGGATGTTATGGATTAGACATAAATACAAACATTGTAGAACTACTTAACCTAATTTTAAAAACAAAAGGGGACTTTAAGATAAGATTAGGCATGGGAAATCCACAATTTTTTATAAAATACTATAAAGAGCTTGGAGAGATTTTAAAAAATAAAAAAATGTACAAATTCATTCATATACCATTACAAAGTGGAGACAAAGAAGTTTTAAAAAAAATGAATAGATATTATACACCAGAAGAATGGATGTTTTTAGTAAACTATTTTAGAAAAACTCTAAAAAACATAACAATTGCAACAGATATTATTGTGGGATATCCTGAAGAAACACAAGAACAATATAATAATACATTAAAGTTAATACAAAAAACAAAACCCGACATAATAAATATTTCTAGATTTGGAAGAAGGCCTGGGATAAAGGCAAATCAATTTAATGACATTAAAGGGGTAATAAAAAAACAAAGATCACGTGAACTAACAGAACTTTCAAACAAAATATCTTTAGAAAATAATTTAAAATACATAGGAAGAATAAAAAGAACATTAATAACAGAGATAGGCAAAGGATGTTATATTGGGAGAACACAAGAATATAAGCCAGTTGTAGTTTATGAAAAAACAAAAATTGGAGAAACTTTAAAAATAAAAATAATTGATGCAAAACCACACTATTTAATTGGAAAAACTAGTAAATAAACACCATTTCTTGGACACTCTTTTTCTTACAAGTTTTTAATAATTACAAAAACAAAAAATTATTTAAAACACACATAAATTAATAGCATTTGTAATTCTAAAAAAACAATTTATAAATCCTTTTTATAATAATTATAAGTATGTGTGGGATTGTAGGATATATTGGAAAACAAAATGCAATACCTATTTTGATTAATGGTTTGTATAGGTTAGAATATAGAGGATATGATTCATGTGGTATTAGCATAATTGCAAATAATTCAATAAAAACAATAAAAACAAATGGTAAAATTTCTGTTTTAGAAAATAAGTTAAAAAATATAAACTTATATTCAAATATAGGTATTGCCCATACAAGATGGGCAACACATGGTGCACCAAATGAAAAAAATGCACACCCCCATTCTGATTGTAAAAATTCTATTGTTATTGCCCATAATGGGATTATTGAAAACTATGATTCTTTAAAAAAATTATTAAGTAAAGAAGGCCATAAATTTACAAGTGACACAGATTCTGAAGTTATAGCTCATCTTATTGAGAAATTTTATAAAGGAGATTTACTTGAAGCAGTTACTAGTGCATTATCAGAAGTTGTTGGATCATATGGTTTACTTGTTATGCACAAAGATAAACAAGAACTGATTGGTGCAAGGAAAGGATCACCACTTGTTTTTGGGATAAATAAGATTAAGAAGGAATATTTTATTGCATCTGATGTTTCAGCAATAATAGAGCATACCAATAAAGTTATATATTTGGAAGATAATGAAATTGTAGATGTTACAAATAAAGGATATAAAATAATTAATTTGAAAGAGACCCATAAAAAAGTAAATAAAGAAATTGAAGAAATAAAATATACATTGGATCAAATAGAAAAAGGAGGGTATAAGCATTTCATGCTTAAAGAAATATTTGAACAACAAGATACAGTTGTACAGGCATTAGCAGGAAGAATTGATTTTAAAAAATTAGATGCAAAATTAGGCGGTTTAGAAACCACATTAAGTGATGATAATATAAAAAAACTAAAAAGAATAATAATTATTGGATGCGGGTCATCTTGGCATGCAGGGCTTGTATCTAAATATGTTCTTGAGAAGTATACAAAAATTCCTGTTGATGTAGAATATGCAAGTGAGTTTAGATATGGGTATCCAATAATTGATAAAGATACACTTGTAATTGCTATTTCTCAATCAGGAGAAACAATAGACACATTAGCCGCACTAAGGAAAGCAAAAGAGCTAAATGGGAAAACCTTTGGCATCGTGAATGTTGTTGGATCCACAATATCAAGAGAAACAGATTGTGGGATTTATACAAGAGCAGGGCCAGAAATAGGTGTCGCCTCAACAAAAGCATTTACAAATCAATTAGTTTGTATGTATCTTTTAACATTATATATTGCAAAAAGAAAAAAAACAATGGGTGATAATGAAATAAAGGAATTTATTTCAGATTTAATGAAATTACCAGAATATATTAAACAAACTTTGAAAAAATATAATCAAATAAAAATTATTGCAAAGAAGATGTCTAAAACAAAAAATTGTATTTTTTTAGGGAGAGGTATAAATTATCCTATTGCCTTGGAAGGTGCATTAAAACTAAAAGAAATTAGTTATATACATGCAGAAGGTTATCCTGCTGCAGAAATGAAACACGGGCCTATTGCTTTAATAGACAAGCATATGCCTGTTATTGTTATTGTAAATAAAGATAAAAACTATGAAAAAGTTATTTCAAATATAAATGAAATTAAGGCAAGAGGTGGGAAGATTGTGGCAATTGCAACACAGGGGGATATTAAAATTAAAAAGATATCAGATCAGGTATTGTACGTCCCAAAAGTGCCACCATTACTAAATCCTTTTGTAAATGTTGTTGTTCTCCAACTTCTTGCATATTATGTTGCAGACGAAAAGAAATGTGAAATTGATAAACCAAGAAATTTAGCAAAATCTGTAACAGTAGAGTAAAATAACAAAAATTGGATTAAATGTTTTAAATCTTATTTTAACCATCCCTAGATGTTAAATATTTAAACCATTTGTTATATTTTATATATGTAAATCTATTTTAAAAATGAAAAATGAAGTTATTTATGGCTACAAAAGATGCATTTAATAAATATGTTAAAAATTATAAGTTGGTTTTAGCATATAGTGTATTATTTATATTCCTATTATTTATAATTGACCCTTTGTTTAAAATGTATGGTGGGGGAATTAATTTAACATATAATATTTTTGGCACAAACTTTCTTGCAATTGTTTTAACATTAATTTCAGTGTTACTTCTAATCTTTGTATTTAGTTTAATACAAGCAGCATTAATCCACAAAGTTACAGACGATTATTTTGTTGGGAGAAGAATACATTTACAAGAGATTAAAACTTCTTTTTTGAAATTATTTAAATTTAATGGAATTACATTTTTATTAATATATATTGTATCTTTAATTTTGTATGATTTATTTTTATTAAATAACATAATTGTTTCATTAATATTTTTTGGAATTGCCTTGCTATTATGGTTTACACCACAAGCAATTGTTATTGAGAAAGACAATGTGGGTGTAAGTATGTTGTTCAGTATAAAATATTTAAAAAATTGGAAAGATGCATTATTAGTTTTTGTAACAACATTCATTTTAACATTTATTAGTATTTTATTAGATGTAGTTATTGGAGGGATTGTTGGGCCAATTTTGTCTATATTATTTTTCACATTGTTTGTTATACCATATATAGAGATATTAAAAACGGATCTATACCTTTCAAAATATAGATTATTAAAACCAATGGGGAGGAGATAAGTAATGCAAGTAATTGATAAAATAGATAAGCACATAATTGAACAGTTAATTGTCGATGGAAGAATGACATTTGCAAATATTGCAAAAGATATAAATTTAACAGATGTTGCAATTAAAAAAAGATTAGACAGATTAAAACAGAAAGGGATTATAAAAAATATTTATGCAGAAATAGATTATAAAGTTATTGGGTTTACCGAAGATCTTATTGTGTTAATAAATGCAGAGCCTACAAAAACAAATAATGTTATTAAAAAATTAAATGATATAGATAATATAATAAAATTGTATGGAGTCACCGGAGAATACAACCTTGTTGCACAACTTATTGCAGAAGATAAAGAGAATCTTCAAGAGTTATTAAATTCTATTAATACTATTGATGGAATATTAAAAATAACAATCTTAACTGTTTTAAAGGAATATAAGAATAGTAAGAATGTACCAAATAAAATAATACAAACTACATTTTAATATTGAATAATATGCATATAATAATTGCAGAAAAACCAATTGCAGGAAAAAGAATAGCAAGCATTTTGTCTAATGATGATTTTGAAACAACACAAGAGAAAGGTTGTACTTTTTTTTCATTTAAAAAAAATGGGGAAGATTACATATTAATCCCATTACGTGGGCATATAAACACTGCTGATTTTCTTGAAGAAGACCATTATTGGAGTGTTAATGGTTTAAAACAATTAATCGATAAAAAGATAATTTATAAACCTGTAGAAAAACAAATTGTGTCTTTATTAAATACAAAACGAGACGGATTAAAAGAAATAATTATTGCAACAGATGCAGATAGAGAAGGAGAAGCAATTGGTGTTGAAGCTTATAATTATGTTGTAGAAAAAAATAAAAACCTAAAAGCAAAAAGAGCATATTTTAGTGCATTAACAGAAAAGGATGTAAACACTGCTTTCTCAAAACTTAGAGATATTGATTTTAATTGTGCAGATTCTGTTTTTGCAAGAGAAGAAATTGATTTGTTGTGGGGTGCAATACTTACAAGATATCTATCAATAGTTTCAAACAGGATGGGCAAACAATTTTTGTCAGCAGGAAGAGTGCAAACTCCATTATTAAATTTTATTGTAAATAGAGAATTGGAAAGAATAAATTTTGTTCCACAGAAATATAGAGTTATACAAATTGTTTTTGAAAAACAAAAAATTAAATTTGAAGGAACACATAAATTAGGGAAAATTTTTGATTTAGAAAAAGCAGACGATATATTTAAGAAAATAAAGGATGCAAAAGAAGGGCAAGTTAAATCAATTACAAAAACAGAAAAAATATTACCACGGCCACCCCCATTTAATACAACTAGTTTTTTAAGAGCAGCAAATGCCTTAGGTATTGGTACAAATCAAGCAATGACTATTGCAGAAAATTTATATCAAGAAGGATTAATTAGTTATCCAAGAACAGACAACACAGTTTATCCAAAAACAATTGATTTAAAAGAAGTTTTGTTAAAAATAAACGCAAGCAATGAATACAAAAAGTATGTTCAAGAAATTCTTAAAAAACCACTTAATCCATCAAAAGGAGAAAAAGAAACAACAGATCACCCTCCAATTTACCCAGTAGGTTTTTCAAATAAATTAAGTGGGGTACAAGAAAAAATATATGACTTGATTGTAAGAAGGTTTCTTGCAACATTATCCACATCTGCAAAAACCGAAAATGTCTCTGTAACTATTGATGTAAATGGAGAACCATTTTCTTCTACAGGGCAAACAATTTTAGAACTTGGATGGAAAGAGATTTATTATTATTCACAACTAAATGAAGTAATTCTTCCAAAATTAGAGAAAGGAGAAAAAGTATCAATTATTGATAAAAAATTAGAAAAAAAGGAAACAACACCTCCACCACATTATACAGAAGGGGGGTTAATTAAATTAATGGAGGAAGAAAATCTAGGTACAAAGTCAACAAGACCAACAATTATACAAAAATTGAAAGATAGAAAATATATTATAGGAACAAAGAATGTTTCTCCAACACCAATTGCAATTTCTGTATGCAGTGTATTGAACAAACATTGTGATGTAATTACAAAACCAGAACTGACTGCAAGCCTAGAAAAAGATATGGACTTAATTGCAGCAGGGAAAAAACAAAAAATAGAAGTTGTTAATGAGAATAGAGATATTTTACAAAAAGTAGTAGATATTTTAATAAAAGAAAAAGATGCAATCTCACAGGAATTAAAAGGTGGCATAAAGGAAGCGTCTTTTATAGGCATCTGCCCAACATGTGGTAAAAAATTAATGATTAGACATGGAAGAACAGGAAAACAGTTTGTTGGATGTGAAGGATATCCAAAATGTACAACAACTTACCCATTGCCACAAAAAAAAAATATTAAACCACTAAATACTAATTGTGAAGTGTGTGGTGCACCAATGATTGAAGTAACAGGTGCCAGGGGAAGAACATTTCAAATGTGTTTAAATCCAAAATGTAAAACAAAAGAAGAATATTTTGCCAAAAAAGAACAACAAAAACAAATAAAAAAAACAAAAAAAATTACGAAAAAAACAAAAAAATAGGCAAAATTTTTTAAATCTTGGTACATCTCTTTTTTATTTTTTGTGCTCGTTTATATACTTATAAAAGTTTTTTAAATAAAAAAATGTGATTAATTATGGAAAAAGCAATATTAACAATAAAAGAAACAAACATACAAGATGTTGGAAAAGGAATTGCAAAGATAGACCCATTAGTTTTTGAAAAATTAAAATTAAGTACAGGAGATGTTATAAAAATACAAGGAACAAAAACAGCATTAGCGTATGTTGTTAAAGGTAAAATTGAAGATACTGGTATGAATGTAATTAGAATAGATGGCGGGATAAGATATAATGCAGGGGCGTCTATTGGAGAAGAAGTCACAATAGAAAAAACAAACACATTGCCTGCACAAACAGTAAATCTTTCACCTGTAATTGATAAAAATTCAAAAATTGAATTAAGTGAAGATATTAAAGCTTATATTAAGGAAAGGTTAATAAATTTAAATGTTATAGAAAACAATATTGTAAAAATACATGGCCTACCTATTTTAACACCTGATGGTTATAGAGACCTACAATTGCTTGTAACAAAAACATTGCCAAAAGGCGCAGTAAAAATAACAGAGGATACAAAATTGATTATATCTGAAAAAGCAGAAGAAGTTTTTAAAGCAAGTATTACTTATGATGATGTTGGTGGTTTAAAAAAAGAAATAGAAGCAATTAGAGAAATGGTAGAATTGCCTATTAAAAGACCAGAGATTTTTAAAAAATTAGGAATATCTCCACCTAAAGGAGTTTTATTGTATGGGCCACCAGGCACAGGAAAAACATTACTTGCAAAAGCAGTTGCTGGAGAAACAGATTCTCATTTTATTACAATTAATGGCCCAGAAATTGTAAGTGGAGTTTATGGGAAAAGTGAAGAAAATTTAAGAAACATTTTTAAAGAAGCAGAAGAAAAGGCACCAACAATAATTTTTATAGATGAAATTGATGCCATTGCACCAAAAAGAGAAAACATTTATGGAGAAACTGAAAAAAGAATTGTTGCACAATTGTTAACATTAATGGATGGATTGAACACAAGAGGAAATGTAGTAGTGATTGGTGCAACAAACATCCCAGATGCAGTAGATCCTGCATTAAGAAGACCTGGAAGATTTGATAGAGAATTAGAAATTATGGTTCCAGATAAAGAAGGGAGAAAGGAAATATTGTTAATACATACAAGAGGTATGCCATTAAAAGATGTAAACATTGATGAACTTGTAGAACTAACCAATGGCTTTTCTGGTGCAGATTTAAATATGCTTTGTAAGGAGGCCGCACTAAAAGCAATAAAAAGATTAATGCCTAAAATAAATAAAGAAACTGGAAAACATTTATCAAGAGAAATCATGGATGAACTAGTAATAACACATCAAGATTTTTTAGATGCATTAAACCTCGTTGAACCATCAGCACTTAGAGAAGTACAAGTAGAAATACCTAATGTGAAATGGGAAGATATTGGTGGATTAGAAGAACAAAAACAACAACTTAAAGAAATGGTTGAATGGCCTTTAAAATATGGAGATGTTTTTAAAAAAATAGGAATCACCTCACCAAGAGGTGTTTTATTGTATGGCCCACCAGGCACAGGAAAAACATTACTTGCAAAAGCAGTTGCTACAAACTCTAATGCAAATTTTATACCTGTTAAAGGTCCAGAATTACTTAATAAATATGTTGGAGAAAGCGAAAGGAGAGTAAGAGAGATATTCAAAAAAGCAAGGCAATTAGCACCATCAATCATATTTTTCGATGAAGTAGATGCATTAACAAGAACAAGATTTGCAGGAGATACAACAAACGCAGAAAATAATGTTGTTGCACAGATTTTAACAGAAATGGATGGTATTTCACAACTAAAAGATATAATAATTATAGGTGCAACAAATAGAAAAGATATGATAGACCCTGCATTTTTAAGACCAGGAAGATTCGATATATTATTACCAATACCATTGCCAGATGAAAAAACCAGAGAAAAAATTTTTGAAGTTTATCTTAAAAAATTAAATGTAGAACAAAACATCTCAGCAAAAGAATTAAGTAAATTAACACCAGAGGCATCAGGTGCAGAAATAGAAGCTATATGTAGAGAAGCAGGAATGTATGCAATAAGAAAAATAATATCTGAAAAAGAAGGAAAACTAAAAGAAGAGAAGAACATAAAAATTACAAAAGAAGACTTCAAAAAAGCAATAGATAAAATTTTAAAAAAGGAAAAACAAACAAAAGAAAAAGGAAGTCAAGATAAAACAAATAAAAGTATTGTTTAAAAAGAACAAAATAACACGTTATTTCTTGGACATGATTATAATTATATATAATTAAATAATACTAAAAAAGAAAATATAAGATAATTTCCAAAATAGCAATATAGTTGTGTCCAAGAAATCTTGCTTTTTGTTTGTTTTAGACAGATAAAATAATTATAGTTTAATAGATGTTGCCTGATAACACCCACATAATAATAGCATGTTAAATAAATTAAAAAAAATAAAGAAAAAAAGAAATCTATAAATAGATAAAAATAAAAAAATAAGAAAAAGAATTAACAAATTTAGAAAAAATTAAATGACTTTAACTTTTACTGCTTTTGCTCCTCTTTCATCATTTGTAACTTCAAAAGATACTTTTGTACCTTCTTTTACATTAGATTTATTTTCTAAACCTGATTCATGTACAAAATAATCTTTGCCATCTGTTCCAGTTATGAAACCAAATCTTTTTTTGAAGTTATAAAATTTTATTGTGCCTTCCATTTTTGTATCACTTTGTTATTTTTTACTATTGTTTTGTTTTTGTATTTGTATGATTGTGTTTTGCCAATAGTTGTATATATATAAATAACAATAATATTATAAATGGATTGGATCACAAAAAAATTATTTGCTTGATGAAAAATTAGATTTTATTTGTGTTAAGAATTCAATAAATAATGGATGAGGGTATAGCAGTTTTGATTTTAATTCTGGATGGGATTGCGTAGCAATGAAAAAAGGATGATCTTTTAGTTCTATAAATTCTACTAACGCACCATCAGGGCTAGTACCACTAATGATTAATCCATTTTTTTCTAATACTGAATGGTATTTGGGGTTTACTTCATATCTGTGTCTATGTCTTTCACTTATTTTTTGTGAGTTATAAATTTGCATAATTTTTGTACCATCTTTTAAAATTATGTCATATGCCCCCAATCTCATAGTACCACCTAGTTCTTTTTGTTTTTGATTTGGTAAGATGTCTATTACTGGATAAGGGGTATTTGGATCAATCTCAGTAGTGTTTGCATCTTTTAAACCACATACATTTCTTGCATATTCTACAATTGCCAATTGTAAACCATAACATAATCCTAAAAAAGGAATTTTGTTTTCTCTTGCATATTTTATAGCATTGATTTTCCCATCTACGCCTCTTGATCCATATCCACCAGGAACAATAATTCCATTTAATTTTTTTAGTTGATCAGAAGTTATTTGTGCAGCATCAATATATTCAATATCTATTGGGCAATTGCAAACTGCAGAGGCATGTGTTAGTGCTTCTGTTATAGATACATATGAATCTTTTAAGGTGGTATATTTCCCACATATTCCTATTTTTAGTTTGCCTGTATTTTTGTTTAGTTCATTTATTTTATTTATTTTATCAATATATTTTTGAATATTTTTGTTTGGTTGAATATTAAGTTTCTCACAAACAATTTTGTCTAAATTTTGTTGTTTAAAGATAATTGGGATTTCATAGATGTTGTCAGTGTCAATTCCAGAAATAATATGATTTTCATCTAATTGTGAAACAATAGATAGTTTTTCTTTTGCTTGTTTGTTAAGATATCTATGTGTTCTACAAATAATTATGTCAGGTTTTATTCCTCTTCGAAATAATTCTTCTAAGGCATTTTGTGCAGGTTTTGTTTTTTGTTCTTCACTTTTGTATAGTTCTGGAATATAGGTTATATGAATGTTGATTATGTTCCCATCTTGTTTTTGTATAATGTTTTTTATAGCGTAAATAAATAGTTCATTTTCAATATCTCCAATAGTCCCACCAATTTCAAGAAGAACAATGTCTGCGTTGTTGTCTATTGTAGTTTTTAATATTTTATATTCTATATAGTCACTAACTTCTGGAATAAGCTTTACTGTTTTTCCAAGAAATTCGCCTTTTCTTTCTAAGTCAATTATTTCTTTATAGATTCTACCCATGGTAATATTTTCATCTTTATGACAAGAGATATTCAGAAATCTTTCATAATGCCCAAAATCCATATCTACTTCTGTCCCATCATCAAGAACAAATACTTCTCCGTGTTCTATAGGGTTCATTGTCCCTGGGTCAAAATTAAGGTATCCATCACATTTTATAGGAAATTTTTTTAATGTATCATCAACTAACAAACCAACACTTGCAAGAGCTACACCTTTTCCTAATCCTGATAAAACTCCACCAGTAACAACAATAAATTTTGTATTTTTGTCATGTATTTGCTTATGAAGTTCATTTAGTTGATCACGATACATATTATCATCTTTTTTTATTTTTTATTTAAATGTGCATCTTTTTTTATTTTTTATTTAAATGTGAAGGTCACAAGAGCCAGTATACCCGCAATTTAATGAACATTGCGTACAGCCCCCAACTTTGACAATTGTCCCTTTTTTACAATTTGGACAAATATCTCCAACATTTGTGCCTATTTTTTGTTGTGGGGTATCTTTAGTTTGCGATTGTTCATTTATTGCCGTTATAGATTTTCTTTTTTTTGAAGATTCCTCATTTTTTTTTTCTTGCTCTTTGTTTAATGTTAATACTTGCGCATCTCTACTAGAGTCTCTATATACTGTAATCCCTTTACATCCAAGATCATATGCTAGTTCATAAATTTTTTTTGTGTCTTCTATTGTGAAATTTGCAGGAACATTTACAGTCTTACTGATAGATGAATCTGTCCATCTTTGAATAGCTGCTTGCGTTTTTACATGTTGTTCAGGTGTTAAGTCCATTGCAGTAACAAAATAATCAGGAAGTTTATTGTTTTTTAAATAGTCTCCAACAATAGGTACATTTTCTTCATAAAAACCTAATCTAGATTGTCTATAATATTTGAATGCATAGTATGGTTCAATACCTGTTGATGTGCCTAACATTGTACCAACTGTACCTGTTGGTGCTTGTGTTACAAGGCACACATTCCTTATACCATTTTGTTTTATTTTCTCTCTTATTTCTTTTGGCATTTCCATCATAAATCCACTTGCTAAAAATTTTTCTGCATCAAATTTAGGGAATACTCCTTTTTCTAATGCTAATTGTGAGGATGTAAAATACATTTCACAAGTGATTGTCATATATAGTTTATCAATAAATTTCATGCATTCTGGGGAACCATATTTTATTCTTAATTTAATTAATAGTTCTGCTAATCCTAATGTTCCACCACCAATTCTTCTTTCTGCTTTTTGCACTCTTTTGTTTTTTTCATAAAAATAAGGTGTAAGGTCTATTATGTTGTCTAAAAATCTAGTAAGGATCCTTGCAGAATATTTTAATCTATCCCAGTTCATTTGATAAACTGGGCCTTCCTCATCTTCCCCTATTTTGTCTAAAAAAGATGAAAGATAAAGATGGCCTAAGTTACAAACACCCCATGGTGGCAATCCTTGTTCTCCACAAGGGTTTGTTGCAACAATTTTGTTGTAGTAATATGAATTACTTAATTTATTATATCTATCAATAAATACAACACCAGGTTCTGCACTTTCCCAAACAGAGGTAATTATTTTGTCCCATAATTCTCGTGCATTTATTGTTTTGTAAATTACTGTAGGGTATCCTTTACTCTTCCAAAGGTTTAAATCCCCATCCCATTCTTCATTATAGATGTCATAATATCTTTCATTTTCATAATCAGGAAATTCTAAATTCCAGATTTCATTGTTTTTTACTGCTTTCATAAAAGCATCCGAAATCAATATGGAAATGTTTGCATTTTCTAAAATTCCAGAATTTTTTTTTGCAAATATAAATTCTAGAATATCTGGGTGCCAATCATTTAACATTAACATTAATGCACCTCTTCTAGACCCACCTTGTTCAATTAATCCTGCCATATAAGAATATAAATCCCCAAAAGATACTGCACCTGATGATCTTCCTTGAACAGTTTTTACAAATGCATATTTTGGTCTTAAAGAGGATAAGGAAAATCCACAACCTCCCCCTCTTGAAAATATTTCTGTCATATATTTTAGTTGATCAATTATTCCTTCTCTTGAATCTTCAGGAGATGGTAGAACATAACAATTGTATAGTGTTAGTTTTGAAGTATACCCCAATTCACCAACATTTGCACCAGCCATTATTCTCCCAGCTGGTTGAATGTGTTGATTCTTTAGTTCACTATAAAATATTTCATACCATTTCTGTTTAAGATAATCTTCTTTTTCTACACTCGCAACAGCTTTTGCAACTCTTTTGTATGCACCATCTGCAGATTCAATTGGTTTTTCACATTTATATTTTTCTATTTCAAATTCAAAGTTGTTTGAAGGATCTGCATACGGTCCAGTTAACATATATAGTGTCAAAATGTTTTTTTCAGAAATTTTTTTTACAACACCAATATCTTTTCTTGGGAATTTAGGATCTTCTTTTGTAAGTGTAACTACAAGATCCCCTTCTTTTATATCGTCATGTGATGTTTTTAAAGAATATCTGTCTAAAAAAATTATTTTCCCTAAACCAGAAAATTGTTGTGAGTTGTTTAAAATATCTATGGCTTGTTTACTTGTATTAATACCTTTTTCTTTTAGTAATTTTATTTCAGGAGAGTCCTCTGTTTTTTGTGTTGTTTCTCTAAGTTTTCTTCTTTCTTCTCTGTATAATATATATTCTTTTGCAACATTTGGAAGGTTGCTGTTCATTAAAACAAATTCAATAACATCTTGAACATCTTCTACACTTGGAACTTCTCCTCTATATTTTGATTCTAATATAAGCACAACTTTTTCAACTAATGAATCTAAGAGCGATTCATTAACTTCATCAACAGCTTTCATTGCTTTATAAATTGCATCTCTTATTTTGTTTTTATTAAATTCAACAACTTCGCCAGTTCTTTTTTTTATATGCGTAATTTTAATTATTTTCGTAAGCATGTTTTATCATTCTCCATTTATTAAATATTTATGACATGTAATTTAATTTATTTTATTAAATGTTTAATACCTTTAATATTCAATACCTTTTCTAGCATGGGTTTCTGGAAAATAATGTTTAATTATTTTCATTTCTGTAACTAAGTCAGCTTTGTCAATTATTGCTTTTTTTGCATTTCTTCCTGTAAATATTAGTTCTATGTTTTTTTGTTTACATTTATTTATTATTTCATTAATTGTTTTTATTGAAGCAAGATTATAATAAATAACTATGTTTATTTCATCTAAAATTAATATATCAATTTTTTTGTTTGAATTTAATATTTTTAAAACAAAATCAATACCTTTTTTTGCTTGCTTTTTGTGTTCTGGCAAAATTTTTTTGTTAATAATAAATTTTTTACAACCAAATTTTTTAAATAAAATATTCTTTTGCATTTTTAGAATTTTATCTTCTCCACTTTTTAGTTTGAAAAATTGAATGAATGCGATTTGCTTATCATACCCTGTTGCACGTATTGCCAAACCAATTGCACAGGTAGTTTTCCCTTTTCCATCTCCTGTATATATCTGAAATTTTGAATTTGGTTTCATTTTTTTCTTTTTTTGTAAATATAAAATCTATATTAAATATAAAATCTATATAGTAGTATATAATTCTCTTTTTATATACTTTGATTCAATTTTATAATTTTTTAGATTGCTTTTTTTAACATACCAAAATATACATAAGTAAAATATAATATGTTTAAAAAACATTCGGCATAAATAAACATATGCAACAAAATAATTCAGAACTTATAAAAAAATTTATTAATGAACTTAATATTGAAGGATATAGCCAAAAAACAATTGAAACATATTCAATGTATTTGAGATTGTTTGAAGAATTTATTAAAAAAGATTTAAAAGAAGTAATATCTGACGATATATTAAATTATTTATCATATATAAAAACTGAAAAGAAAGCAAGTTCTGCTACAATTAATTTAATTTTATCTATTTTTAAACATTTTTATAATTCTTTTTTAAAAAGTGATTTAGATATAAATATAAAACTTCCAAAAATTCCAAAAAAGATTCCAATAGTTTTAACATCAAAAGAAATTTCTCAACTTTTAGATGCTGTTGATAATGAAAGAGATAGATTAATTATTGAGTTTATTTATTCTACAGGTGTAAGAGTTTCAGAATGTATTAATATGAAAATAAAGAATATTAATTTTGATGAGTTTACTGGGAATGTAATTAGCGGGAAAGGAAATAAAGATAGAATTATTATTATATCTAAAAAATGGGCAGAAGATTATAAAAGATATTTAGAAAAAAGAAATAAAAGAATAGATAGTGAATATTTGTTTACAAATAATATTGGCGGAAAATTATCACCAGATACAATACAAAAATTTCTAAAAGGGTATGCAAAAAAAGCAAATTTAAATAAAAATGTTACACCACATACCTTACGGCATTCTTTTGCAACAAGCCTTTTGGAACATGAAGTTAATATAAGGTATATACAACAGTTATTAGGGCACGCTAATTTAAATACAACACAAATATATACAAAAGTTAATACTGATCAATTAAAAAAAATAGAAAATCCATTAGATAAATTATAGTTAGACCCCGTACTTCTTGTAATATTTTGTGTTTTTGTTTTACTAAATATGATTTTTATAAATCTTATGAATGATGAATAAGTGAACATAAATTACAATTTTGTTTAATTTACAAAATAAATAGGTTTATAAATACTTTGTATAACTTCTAATATATAATTTTATATTTAAAATAATTAAGGAGGAATAAAAGATGACAATGAGAATATCTAAGTTGTTTGGTATGGATATATATCAGACAGACGCTACATATAGAGGAAAAGTACATGACCTTATATTGAATTTAGAAGAGGGAAAAATTGAAACAATTACAACACAACCATTGAAAGTTAACTCAAAGGTAGAAGCAAAGAAGATTATAACAAATTATAGTATACCATATAGTAAAGTTATATCTGTTGATGATATTATTTTATTAAACTCAGGCAATATCCCAACAAAACAAACAAAACCTAAGCCAGAAGAAGAAGATGTCAGTGAAGAATCTAAAAGAGAAGCAAATATTAGAAAGAAATATATTGGTTATAAAAGATACGCACCAAGAAAATGAAAGAATAATTCTTTCATTTTTCCTAATTCTTTAATTTAAATTTTTATATCGTTTACTTATTTTATAATTTATTTAATTAAAAGATATATTTATAAATAAATACATACATAATATAATTATACATAAGCAAATTATAATTATAAATATAAATAATACAAGAAGTGTAGGGTCTATGGTTAATAATAGTAAAAAAATAAAAGCTAATTTTGTAAAGTATAAGTTTAAATTTAATAATGATGTTAATAGAGTGTCTTATTTATATCAAAAGGTGTTTAGATCTATTTATGGATATACACAAAATGTTACAAAGAGTGATAAAAAGGTATATATTTACTATAGAAAAGGGGTAGTTAGTGATATACCATATATTAAACAAAACAAGAATACAATAATTTTACCAAAAGGTTATGAAAATAAGTTAATAGAATATTTTGAAACGGGTAAAAATCCTGCACATGATTGGAAAATAAAAGGAGATTGGGGTATTGAGTATTCTATAGATGAAATAGAGGTTGATAGTAATTCTGTAATTAAAAGTTTAGAAGATCATATTCAAAGTCTTCAAATTATTGATTCTAAGAACAATTATGCAAAATTAGTTTCTGAAATTAATAATCTTTTAGATAATAATAGTTTAGATAATAATAATCAAGATTATATTAATTATATAAATGATACAATACAAGGAATTATTAATAATGAGTGGTTTAAAGAGACCTATACAAATTCTGAAATTTTAAATGGATTTTATAATAATTATCAAAAATTTAAACAGAAATATAATTTATAATTTGTGTTTTTTATTTTTCTTTTTCATTATTTGTGTTAATTATTATTATGTTTTTTTTCCATGTCCTTTTTTTTCCTGTGTTATTTATTTTAATTAAATTTATGTCTGTTAGTGTTTTTAAATAAGGATATAGACTTTTATCATTTAGATATTCTACATTGAATTGTAATTTTATGTTATGCTTTATTTCATCCATATCTATCCAACGATCTGTAGGTATTGATTTTATTATATGTTCTGCTTGTGTATTTTCTTTTATTTTTAGTATATCCCATATTGTTGTAATGCCTTGTTGATTTATTTCAAAAGAATCTATTATTTTAGTATTGTCAATCTTTTCATAATTTTGGATTAATTGGTTTTCTTTTTGATTTAATAAATTTTCTTGTTGAGTGTTGTTTTTGTTTTCTATTGCTTGTGTTGTTTGTGTATAGTAATTTGTTGAATTAATGTGTTGGATTTTTATATTATTGTTATCATTCTGTTCTTCTTTATTTTTATTTTTAGTAAATATGTTTAATATATTCTTGAAAAATACTTTAATTCCCATATTATATAAGTAATTACCGTAGTTATTTTAAACCTATCTGTAATTACTGTTATAACAATTGGCCTTTTTTGGTAATTACTGTAATTAAATTGGGTTTTTGTGTAGAGTATTAGTAATTACTTAATGTTTCTGTTTTTATTATATGGTATTATGTATATCTTGTTGTAATATTATTATTTTTTCAATATTTTTTTAATTTTTTTGTATCTTTTGGTGTCATATAATAGTACAAAAGAAGTAATTTTTTTGTTTTATTTTAGGTAAAGTGGTGTTTTTTTGTTTTCTTTTGTATTTAATACCTTTTTTTGCCCCAATTTTTGTAATATCCCTTGTTTTTTTCATATATTATAGTAAGTATTTATTAGATAATTGTGTCCAAGATTTCTTGTTTTTAACCTAAAAATAGTAATAGCGGGGGTTGGATTTGAACCAACGACCTTCGGGTTATGAGCCCGACGGGCACTCCAGGCTGCCCTACCCCGCTATATTTTATTTATTTAATGTGTACAACATATTTTAAAGTGTATGTTTTTATTCACAGATATATCCTTTCTTGTTGTCATTTATTTGTTTAAGTAATGTTTCTAAATTTTTAATGTTTTTACTAGTTTCTTTTTTTTGTTTTTTTAGCTTTGTTATTATTTTTTTATCTTCTAGTTCTAATGGTTTGCCACAAGTTGGGCATTTAAAATTATATTGTGCAGCAATTTCAAATGGCATATTTGAGCATTTATTTGGGCAAATAAAATAATCTCTATTTTGTTTTTCTAGAATTGTGTTTTCTATTTGTTTATATTTTGTAAATTCGTGATCAAGTAGTTTTTCAACTAATTTTTTATATTGTATGTTCCACAGAAATTGATACATGTTTTTTTCATCCCTTTCTTTTTTATAACATGCAATTCCATAAAAATGTAGGCTATTTAATGCAGATCTAACATCTGTTATTTTTTCATCTAGTTTTTTGGATATTTCTTCTGGTGTTGTTGGTTTAGTATTCATTAGTTTTATAATGTCTACACCAACATTTCCTGCAATCTGCTTTATGTATGTGTTTGTAAAGTTATATTTTAATAATTCTTTTTTTAATTTATCCATAGTTTGTCACAGATATATATTATTAACAAACATCTTAAAAGGGGATTACTTTTTTCCCACATTTACAAGGAATTATTTTTATTTTTGCATTATTAAATTTTTCATTAATTAGACTTTCTGGGTTTAATAAATATAATAATATTGCTAATGAGGCTACTTCACTATGTGGTTGATTTGTTACTGAAATATTATAGTCTGCTAATTCATAATATTCTTTTTGAACTTTTGGTCCACCTATTATTATTAAAAAATTTTTCTTTTTTTTAATTTTTTTTAGTTCATCTATTTTATCAATTATTTTTTCTCCATACATTGTAAGATGAATTATTATTGTATTTTTCTTTTTTTCTTTTTTTATGAATTCAATAGGTTTTGATATATATTTTATATTGTATTTTCCTCCCCAGTTTTTAGAAATATTTTTTATTGTCATTATTAGTTTTTTATCATTTACACCTGAAAAATAGAATGAATCGGCAAGGAATGCTCTCCCTACTAGTGCACAATGTGTTGTAATTCTTTTATCCCTTTCTGGTCTGTGGTTTAGTTTTAACACATTTGTTTTATAAATGTTTTTAGACATATTTATTTATATAATAATATATATTTTAAATATATACGTACCAAGATTATATCAGCAACTGTCTTCTATTGTTATAAATTTAAAAGGGCTCGTAGCTCAGTTTGGTTAGAGCACAAGACTCTTAATCTTGGTGTCGTGGGTTCAAATCCCACCGAGCTCATGTGTTTTACAATATGGGTCTGTAGCTCAGTTTGGCAGAGCACCGGACTTTTAATCCGGGTGTCGTGGGTTCAAATCCCACCAGGCTCATTTGGGACCATAGCTCAGTCTGGGAGAGCAATAGGCTGAAGACCTATGTGTCGTGGGTCCAAATCCCACTGGTCCCATTATGCAATTCTGTTTTTAAAGTGTTTTAAATATAGTGTGTATTATGCAGGATCAATTACTTACCCCTATGATGAAACAGTATCTTCAAGTAAAAAAGCAATATCCTGACGGTATTCTTTTATTTAGGGCTGGGGATTTTTATGAAATGTTTTATGATGATGCAAAAGTTGCATCAGAAATACTAAATATTACATTAACAAAAAGAGGGAAAGGCAAAACAGAAGCTCCATTAGCAGGGATTCCTTATCATTCAGTAGACCCTTATATTTCAAAACTTATAAAACATGGGAAAAAAGTAGTTATTTGTGAACAGATTGAAGATCCCAGATTTGCAAAAGGTGTTGTGAAACGTGCAGTTTCAAGAATTATTACACCAAGTTCTTTGTTTACAGATGCTTATGAAAATAATTTTTTGTGTTCTATTTCTTTAATTAATGGGGTTTATGGTTTTTCTATATTAGATATAACTACTGGTGATTTTAAAGTTAAAGCAATGGATGGTATAGATGAGTTATTAAATGAATTAACTTTAATTAAACCAAAGGAATTGGTTCTTACAAAGAATATTTTAAAAAATTCAGATTTAATTGATTTAATTAAAAAAACAATTCCTAATGTTATTATTAATTATTCAGAGAATATAGATGTATCTAAATCTTATGAGTTATTAAAAAATCATTTTAATTTACATAGTTTAGAAAGTTTTGGTTTAGAAAATAGGCCTGAATTAATAGTTTCTGCACAAAATGCTTTACAGTATTTGAAAGAAACACAGTTTTCTGATTTAAGTTATATTACGACTATTACTCAACTTAATACAGATAAATATTTAAAATTAGATAGAAAAACTGCACGTCATTTAGAGCTTGTGAATAATTTAAGAGACAATTCTGTAAAATATACTCTTTTCCACACAATAAATAATACAAAGACACCAATGGGACATAGGAAGTTATATTTTGATATCTTGCATCCATTTTCTGATATTAATTTTCTTAATATGCAATTAGATTGTGTAGATGAGCTTTTTAATAATGTTTTTATGCAGCAGGAACTTTCTAATTTATTAGTTTATGTTGGTGATATAGACAAAATTATTAGTAAGATTGGTTTTGGGAATGCAAATCCAAGAGATTTAATTGCATTAAAGCAAAGTTTATTTATTTTGCCACAAATAAAGCAGGCATTATCTAAATCTAGTTCTGTTAGGTTAAAGTTTATTTTTGAGAATTTAATTGAATTGAATGACGTTGTAGATCTTTTAGAAAAAGCAATTGTTGATGACCCTCCATTTAGTGTAAGAGAAGGTAAATTTATTAAACCTAGTTTTTCTCAAGAATTAAGTGATATCATAAATTTACATAAAACTATAAATTCTTGGTTGCTTGAATATGAAGAAAAGTTAAGGCAAGAGACCAATATTAAATCTCTTAAAATAAAATATAATAAAGTTTTTGGGTATTATATAGAAATTCCAAAGTCTCAAACAAAAACAATTCCTGATTTTTTTGAAAGAAAACAAACATTAGTTAATTCTGAAAGGTATACAACAAAAGAATTACAAGACAAAGAAAATACTTTGTTAAATACAAAAGAAAAAAGGGTTGTATTGGAGTTTGAGATTTTTCAAAATGTTTGTAAACAATTATTGTCTTTCCAAGAGAATATTTTAAATATTTCTAAACTGCTTGCTGATTTGGATGTGTGTTTGTCTCATGCAATTACAAGTAGTTTAAATAATTATTGTAAACCAGCATTAACAGAAAACGATATTATTTTTTTTAAAGATTTAAGGCATCCTGTTTTGGAAAAAATAATTTCTTTTATACCTAATGATTGTTATTTAAATAATACTACGCAAAGAACAATGGTAATTACTGGCCCTAACATGGCTGGGAAAAGCAGTTATATGAGAAGCGTATGTCTTGCAGTAATTCTTGGACACATTGGGTGCTTTGTGCCTTCTTCTGAGGCAATAATTGGTAAAGTAGATGGTATATTTACGCGTGTTGGTGCATCAGATGACATATTACATGGGCAAAGTACTTTTTTGACAGAAATGTCAGAGGTTGCATATATTTTAAATAATGCCACACAAAATAGTCTTGTTGTTTTAGATGAAATAGGTAGAGGGACAAGCACCTATGATGGTTTGAGTTTGGCTTGGGCTATTGTTGAAGAGTTGAATAATAATATTAAATGTAAAACACTTGTTGCAACACATTATCATTTATTAAATAAAATGGAGGAGTTATATGAAGGGGTTGTAAATTATCATGTAACTGCAAAAGAAGAAGGTAATTCTTTATTATTTTATCATAAACTTCAAAAAGGCGGGATTAACAAAAGTTATGGTATACAAGTTGCAAAAATGGCAGGCATTTCAAATAAGGTAATAGAACGTGCAATGTTAATACAAAGAGATTTAGAGGAAGATGCTTTTTTGAAGACAGATACAAATGTTTCTGTTAAATCAGGTGATGCTAATAAAAAACAAGATCTGAAAAATGTTTTGTTTAAGAAAGAGCAAAAAACAATTTATGATTATTGAGAATGTATGATTCATATAAAAAAATTGTCATTAGATACAATAAATTTGATTAGTGCAGGTGAAGTTATTGAATCCCCTGCAGATGTTTTAAAGGAGTTATTAGAGAATTCTATAGATGCGGGTTCTACAGATATTAATGTTGAAGTAAAGGGGGCCGGTGTTGATTTAATTCTAATTAAAGATAATGGTTCTGGTATTTCAAAAGAGGATTTGCCATTAAGTATAGAAAGACACGCCACAAGTAAATTGTTGTCAATTAATGATTTGTTTAGTTTAGAAAGTTATGGGTTTAGAGGTGAAGCATTAGCAAGTATAAATGCAGTTTCAAAGTTGTCAATTATTAGTTCTATAGATACTTCTGGTAAAGGATATCTTTTAGAGAATGGTGTTATTAAGGAAGTTAGTGCAAATAAGGGTACTGCAATCATAGTAAAAGATTTATTTTATAATTTGCCTGTAAGAAAAAAATTTTTAAAATCAAAATCTTTTGAATTTTCTAGTTTGTACAATGTTTTTTTAGCATATGTTTTATCTAATCCTAATATTAGATTTACATTTGTTTCAGAAAAAAGAAATGTGGTTTTCCCAGAGTCTACTCAAGAGAATAGATTTATCCAAGTTTTTGGGAAGGATGTTTTATCTAAAACATTGCCAGTAAATATTTCTAATGATTTGTTTAATGTTCAAGGAATAATAAGTAATCCAAAAAATTTATTTTATTACCCTACTAATTTTTTATATATTAATAAAAGGTTTGTATACTCTCCACAAATTTATAAAGCAATTGCCAGTGCATATAAAGATTATTTAATGGTCCAACAAAAACCATTTTTTGTTTTGTCTTTTATTTTAGATAAACATACTGTTGATGTAAATGTACACCCTAAAAAGAAAGAAGTAAAATTACAGAATGGGCTACTGGTTTTAATGGAATTTAAAAAAGAGTTAACAAAATTGTTTAATGAATCAAATTTTGGTGGCCAAAATAATGCATCTTATATTAAACCATTAGATAATTTTTCTATTTTAGAGAAGGCCCCTTTTTTTATAAAAGACGGGTTAGCTAATAAATCTAATATGGCTTATAATAGTTATTCTACAAATTTCTCTGCCCAAACATATTTTACAGATCAAACAGTAGATAAGCAATTAGTTTTAAATGGGCACATTATTACAAAAATTTTTGGGCAAATAGATAACACATATATACTTTGTGAAACAAAAGATGGTTTTTTAATAATTGATCAACACGCTGCTGATGAAAGAATTAATTTAGAAAAGAACAGAAAAGTTTTTGAAACAAATTTTGAAAAGCAGAATTTGGTTGTAAAGAAACCATTAGTTAATTTGTCTGATTATCAGAAAGAGATTATTACAAAGTATATGTCTATTTTTAATAAACTTGGTTTTGATTTTTCATTTGTTGAAGATAATATTTATTTGATTTCTATTCCTTCTTTTTTAAATAATTATTTTGATACCACTTTCTTTTTAGATCTGTTAGCATCATTTGAGGAGGGAGATGTAGATACAATAGATGTTGCAAAAGACAGAATTATAAAATTAATGTCTTGTAAGCAATCAGTTAAAGCAAATCACCCTCTTTTTTATCCAGAGATTGTTGCATTGATTAATAATTTAGAATCGTGTAAAGATAAAACAATTTGTGCACATGGCAGACCAACAATGGTTTTTGTTTCTATATCAGATTTAGAGAAGATGTTTAAAAGAGTTGTTTAGAATCTAACTAACCAAATATATAATATTATCATTATTCCAATTAATATACACAAAATGATTGTTTCGTTTTTATTTTCTGCCATAGAGTTTATTGTGTTTGTTTCTGTTACTATGCTTTTTGTATTTGTGTTTTCTTTATATGTTATGTTGAAATATAGAGGGAATTCTCCAGTTTCTGTAGTTTTTATTTTAAAAGGGATACTTATTGTATCTCTCCCTTTTAATATAGGTATTTCTTGTGAATCCATTAAGATGTTTCCATTAAATTCTGGGATGATATATATGCTGTTTAATTCTTTTTCGGAAATGTTTCTAATTATTAGTTTCCCATTTGTTTCTTGATTTTTTATAGTGTTTGTAGGAACATCTGTGTATGCTTGTATTTTTGTATCTGGGTCTTGTATTTCAATAACTTGTTGTTTTGTATATATTATGTGTGTTTCTCCAAATTCATCAGTGTATTTTAATATTGCCCTTGGTGTAATGTATGATGTTTGTTTTGTTGGTTTTATATAATATGATAACTCTTTTGTTTCTCCTGCTTTTATTATTCCAGAATATTCTGTAGTTCCAGATATGTTTTCTAAATTTGATAGTTCTAAGAATATTTCTTTTGCATTTATTATTTCTATGTTTGCATCGTCATACCCGCTGTTTGTAACATGTATTTGAATAGTCAATATGTTTTGTGTGTAATCATATTCTGAAAGTGTTTGATAAAAATCCATTTCATTAAATTTTGGTAATAAGTAGTTCCCAATTTTACTTTCTTTTGAGATAATTAGTTCTGGCAAGAATTTGTTGTTTACACATATTGTTAGTGTGTTTTTCTTTTGCAAATTTATATTTTCTTTTTTAAATATGTTGTTTTCTTTTATATTTTTGTCTTTTATTTCTCCAATTTTTTCATTATTTAGATAAATGTTTATTTCTACGCCTGAGTTTATTGGTATATAATTTTTTATTTTTATTTGTGTTACAAATGTAGCATTTTCTGTTGTGTTTAGTTCATTAAAATCATAGTTTTTACATATGTTTGTGTCTTTTACAAAACTAAAATCATTCTCTCCTAGTTCATAAAATGTTTTTTCATCTATACTTGCAGCGTGTATGGTGCTTGTAAAAAATATGAGTGTAAATATAATTAATATTATTTTATTTTGGTTTTTCATAGTTTTCCCTCATAGATCTGTTTTTGTTGTGTTGATGTGATTATGATTAATAATATATAATAACAAATATATTTAAAAATTGAATTTAATATTTGGTTTTAGTAAATTTATGTGTGTCTTATTACTTTCATTCTTTTTTCTTGATAGTCTATCTTTTTTTTCTTTTTTGAGTTGTCTGCTCTAAAAAAGAAGTACATTATCAAAAAAATACATAAAATTATTCCGACTGTTGCAATTTGAATGTTTTTTTGATTTTTTTGTGGTTCTTTTACTGTTGCATTTGATAATAATGAAATTGCAGTTAAGTATTTTCCTTTATTATATTCTTCTTTTGCATTTTCTATTAATGTATCTATTTCTTTATTTTTGTAAATTTTGTTTTCTTCAATTTTTTTGTCTATTGTTTGTTGTGCATCTTTCTTTATTTGATTATATCCTTTTTCTAATAGGTTTTTCTCCTCATATATCTCTTTTAATCTGGTTGTTGTTTCTGGAGAGATTGCATCTATTATTTTTAAATATTCTTTTTTTGAGTATGCTTCTTTTAATTCAGTAAGTTCGTTGTCTAATGTTGCTGTATCTAGAAATTTGATTTTTTTTTCTAATCGTTCTGCATCTGTTGTTGTAATTGGTGGGAAGTAGTTTATGTCATATATTTCTTGAAGTGTATATTCTTCAAATATATAATACACTTTTTCTATTAGTTCGTTTATTTCTTTTACATCCAATCCTTCCATAATTTGTGTAATTTCTGAATATATTCTTTTTGCATTTTTTTCTATCTCTCCATTTATTTTTTTATCTATTTCTGGAATTAATGTCTCTTCTTTTTTTTCTATAAGTTCATTGATTAGTTTGTTGGTTTCAGGGGAGTTAAGATCATATTCTTCTAAAATATTTTTATAATACACTATATTTTTGTCTATATTTTGTTTTGTTTCTTCAATTTTTTGTTCTTTGTTTGCTTCTTGTTTTAATTTTATGTTTAATATTTTGTTGTATGCCTCTTGTATGTTGTTATATTTTATTTCATCAATTCCATTTATTTCTTGTTTGTCTTCTGTTGATAAATTCATTTTGTTTAATTCTTCAAGTGTTATAAAATATTGCTCTTCAATTGTTTCTAGTTTTTGTTCTAGCGTTTTTATTTCTTCTATTTTTGGTTGATAGTTATATATTTGTTTTATTTCTTCAATAGTGTATTGTTCTTTCCACTGAATGTTTTTAGATTCTTTAAAATATTCATTTGCTAGATTTTGTATTTCTTTGAATCTTGAATTTTGTAGCCTTGTTATTTCTGCGATTGTTTGATTTATTTCATTAATGATGTCATCTGTATTTTTTAAAATTTGTATTTCATATGTTTTTGCTTCATTAGGATTTATTTCAATGTTTATTCTTATATCTCCTTCAACGTTTATGGTATCTTTAGTTTTGTTGTTTTCTTTTAATATAAACGTGTCTTGTAGATTTAGGTGATATATATCTATTTCCCCTGTGATTTGTTTTTCATAATTGTTTTTTATAATAAATTTTTCTTTAATAATGTATCTTTCTTTGTTTAGGTTTTCTATATTTTGTAATAGGTTTGTTTTTTCTAATAGTTTTTTTGTATAATATATTTTGTTTTCTTTTTGAGTAATGTATGTTATTTCTTCTCCATTTATATCTACTTCTTTTGAAATTAATTGTATATATTCTCCAATGTATATATGGTCTTTTATGCCAATTACTTGATTTTTTATTGTTGTTTCAAGTAAGCATTCATTTAATCCCAAACTAATTATTTTTGTTGTTATTTCTTTTTTGTTTGTGTATGTTATTTTATAGTAATTTTCTCCAGGGTATAGTGTGGTAATTACAAGTTTGTTTGTTTTTTTAATAATCTCATTTCCATTTATTTCCAATTCATTATATTTTATGTCCGGTGCAATTGTGATGTCATTTAATTCAAATGAGAATAGGTTTTTTATTTTTAAATAATATTCTCCATTTAAATATGTTATTTCATAATTGTTTTGGATGTGTTTGTTTTCTTGTATTTTACACAGTTCAATTAGTGCTGTATATATATCCGTCTGTTCTTGTATTTTTTTGTCGATGTCTAATATTTTATCTATGTTTGTTTCTTTTTCAATTTTTTTAATTTTTTCATTATGACTTATTATTTCTTGAATGTTTAAATAGTCATCATTATCTATTGCACTTTCCAGTTCATATATTATTTTTTTGTTTTTTGTTATAAGTTCTTTTAATAACTTTATTTTTGTATAGTGTTCTAGTTTATAGTTTAAATTGTTTATTATTGATTGACATTTGTTATCGTCTATTTCTTTTATATAAATCCCGTTTAGTTCTTCAAATAATCCTGTTTTTTGTAATTGGTCTAGTTTGTTTACACAATCACTAATGTTTAGATTATTTTTTATTTGATCACATATCTCTTTTTTATTTAAGTTATTGTTTTCTTTCTCATAGTTTTCAATTAAATAGTTTAAATATATGTTGTTTTTTTCTTTTGCATTTTCTATTATATTGTTACATTCTGTTGTTTCTTGTGTGATTTTTTCATTTAAATTAATTTCTTCTATTTTGTTTTTTTCAATATCTAAGTTTATATCTTTTAGTGTTGCTAAATATTCTCCAAATGTTAAATTTTTGTATTCAAATAAATATTTTGAATTTAGATATTTTTGTTTTGTTTGTTCATCAAGGTAGTTTTGATTGTCATAGATGTATTTTTCTAAGTTAGTTATTTTGTTGTATATTGTATCTAAATCAGTATTTATTTTGTTAGTGATTGTAATAAATTGTGTGCTTAGTGAGTTTTTGTTTCCAATGATTCTATCAAGTGTTAAATAAAGATTATAGTTGTCCGCCTTTTCTAAGTTTATATTTATTTTTTTAAGTGTTGTTATGTTTGAAAATTTCCCAAATGCATATGTTATAGATGGTGTAATAACAGGAACAACAGCATCACTTGACGCTTGTGTTGATACATTTAAGTAGTATGCCATTAAATCAAAAAATGTTATGTTTGCCAAATATGTTTGTTTAAATCCTAGTTCTTCTGCTATTTTATGTAGTTGTTCTATTTCTGTTTTTAGATCTTTTGTATATGTTTTGTTATTTGATGTTGCTTTTAGTTCATTTAGGCTGTCGTTTATTAAAATATAGTCATTGTATATTTCTTCTTCTGCAATTTTGTCAATGTTTTGTGATTGTAAGTATATTGCATAATCTTTTAGTAATATTATACTGTTTGTTGTGGATTTGTCAATAAATGTAAAAATGTTTGAAATGTAAAAAAATAAATCATTACTTTTGTCTACCATGTCGTTTGCATCTTTCCATTTTTCGCAACCAGTGTTTATATAATCTATTGTGTCTTTGCTTTTGTTGAAGTAAACAATTGCTGATGCAAGGTTGTTTTTATAAATTAGTAATTCATTGTGTATTTCTTTTGTTAAGTGTTCAGAAAAATAAATAGTTGGTGTTTCTTCCATACATTTATTTTGTGTGTTACATGATGGGATATCTGTAGATGCATAATGTGTTATTGCAAGACAAGCTTGCCTTTCTTGTGTGGATAATAAATTAAAACATCCGCACAGGCAACACAGGAAAAGAAGAAATATGTATATAAGATAGGTATTTTTTCTTTGCATATTTTATTGTTTATGCAAAAAGTTTTAATACCATTTTCTTATAATTATATTTTAGTTAATTAAAATCTAACAATTCCATTTGCATTAATTGTTACTATTTTGTATTTTATTTTTCTTTGTTGCAATACTGCTAATATGGCACAATGTTCTTTTCCACTTCCAGAATGTAGATTTAATTCTAGTTCTGTAATGTTTTTTGGAAGTTTTTTATCAATATCATCCATTATTTCACTAAATCCTTTTCTTGGATCAATGATTATCCAATTTACTTTTTTGCTACAGTTAAATTTGTCTTGTGCCCATTCGTTTGATATTAAATATACATTATCATAATCACTATTATCAATAATGTGTGCAACTTGCCCCCATGTGCCTTTCCCTTTACTTAATACACCTAAAAAAGTTTTCATAACACCACCTTATATTTTTACTTTTTTTTCAATATTTTTTAGTAGTTCAATAAATTGTTTTCCTTGTTCGTCTATTGCATATATTTCTATATTGTTAATAGTTGTTTTTTTTATAAAGTTTGTTTCTAATAATATATTTAATATATTATATAGTGTGGTATTATTTTTAAAACTTGCTTTTCTTTTTAGATCATAAATATTTTGTGATGTTTTATATATTTCTTCTAATATATTTAGCGCTTGTTTGTTTTCTAAGAATATGTATAATTTAGGATTTCTTTGTAATATTCCAAATAGTTTTTCTGTTTCTATATCCATTTTCCCACACTATATTTTTTTACTCATATATGTTCCATCTAAATAATATTTTTGTTTTATAAAATATTCTCTTACACCAATTCCACTGATTACTGTTATTTTTTCATAATTATTTTTTTTTGCAATTTCTTCTGCAGTTTTTAGAAGTTTTTTCCCAATTCCAATGTGTTGTATATTTTTTTCTGTAAATTCTGTTGTTTGCCCATATACATGAAGTTCTCTAACTATTGCTGTTTTTTTGTTTATTTGTTTTATGAATGGTTTATATGGAAATCTTAATCTAATAAATCCTAAGAGATACCCTTCACCTTCTGCATATATAAAATATTCTGTTCCATTTGAAGCAGTATATTTTATTTTTTTAATTACATATTTGTTTATTTTTATGTTTTTGTGTGGTTCTGAACATCTTATACAGTTGCATTTTTTTCCTTGTTTTTTTAATTCGTTTTGTACAAATTGTCTTATGTTGTTATATTTTGTTCCATCTATTATTTTGGTTGTTGGGATGTCTCTCTGTATCCTCATTATTCTTATCCATTTTGGAACAATTTTTTTTATATCTACAATTAACGATACCATTTCATTAATGGTGTATGGTTTGTATTCCCCTGCCCTGTACATTTTTTCTAATTGTGAATTTTCTATGACTGCACATGGATATATTTTGAGCATATCAGGGCAATATTCTTGATTTGTAAATATTTCTTTAAATGATTCTAAGTCTTTTTCATAGTTGCTTCCTGGCAACCCTAACATCATGTGATACAATACTTTAAATCCAGAGTCTTTTAATAATTGTGTTGCTTCTTTTATTTCTTTAACACCATGTCCTCTATTTGTTATTTTGTGAATTTCATCATGTGTAGTTTGTACACCTATCTCTATTCTTGTTGCACCATAACTTCGTAGTCTTTTGATTATTTGTTTGTTACAATAGTCAGGTCTTGTTTCAAAAGTTAATCCTACAATTCTTCTTTTTGAGTATATTGCTTTTTTTTGTAAGTAGTTTAAATTTTTACTTTTTGAATCAGTTATTGCTTGATATATTTTTATCATAAATTGTTTTTGATATTTAATAGGTGTGGCAGGAAATGTTCCACCCATTACAATTAGTTCTATTTTGTTTGTAGGGTGCCCTGTGTTTTCTAATTGTTTTATTCTTGATTTTATTTGTTTGTATGGATCATAGTTGTTTATTTTTCCTCTCATTGATGCAGGTTCATATCCTGTATAGCTTTTTGGTATGTTTTTAAATGTTGGGCAGTAGGTGCATTTTCCAGGGCATTTGTATGGCTTGGTCATTACTGCAATTATTGTTACTCCTGATAATGTTCTGTTAGGTTTAGTTATGAATGTTTCTGTTGGTTTGTTGATGTTTAATGCAAGAAGAATATCTGATGTTAATGGAAGTTTTTTTAAATGATATTTTTTTGCGAATTCCCCTTTTTTAATTTGAAGTTCTTTTTTGGTAATTGTGTTTAGATTAATGTCTTTGAAAAATTCATGTATTCTATTTATATCTTTTTTTTCCATAAGTTAGTTATTTATATATGTGCTAGTATTTTATTAAAAAAGTAAATTGGTAATGTATTTACATTAAATAAAGGATAATAAAAATTATTTGTCCCATATTCTCCAGTTATTGTTTTTTCTGTTTCAATTTGTACGTCATATATTATTATGTTTTCTTTATTTGTTGTGTCATATCTGTTTTCTTTATTAAAATATTTTGTAAAGATATATATTGAAAAATTAGTTTTCCCAATTTCTTTTGGGTTTATTTCATAGGTTATGTCTGTTACACTATTTGGTTGAAGTGTATAGTATTTGTATTTTTTTACATTTTTGTCATTAAACCAATATTCTGGCAAGTCAGAGGATACTATTATTTTTTTTGTACTTATTGATTTATTTATAATTTTAAAAGAAAATGTTTTTGTTTCATTATATTTTGTATATGTGTTGTATGGTTCTAGTACAGAATAAATTACATTATTTGTAATATTTACATTTAAGTTTAGTTGTTTTTGTTTGTTTTCTCCAGTTAATATAATTTTTATTGTGTACGCTCCTGAAAGTTTATCACTAACTTCTATAGTTGCAAATATACTTTCTTTTGTTTTTCCTTGGTTTTGGATAGATATTTCATTTTGTTGTGTAGGGTCTATTGTTATTGTATCATATCCTTCTTCTTTGTTTACTAAAAAACTAACTAAAAAATATTCTCCTGGTGACGCATATCCAAGATCAAGTGTGTCAATATTTGTTAGATCTTGTGTTATTGGTTCTAACATTTCTAATGAGTATGTTTTATTGATTGTTAGTATAAAAAAGCATATAATTAGTCCAAATAATAGTTTGTGTTTCATAGTTTCCTCTTTTGTTTTTATTTTAAATGATTATATTTTAAATGATTATAAATATAAATTGTATATGTTAATATATTATACATTACTAAACAATTAAAAATATATGTTATATGTCTACAGACAATAAATTAAATTCAGATTTTTATATGGTGCATTCTGTTAATCAAAGATATAATATGACTCGTATGCATCATATCTCTAGATTAAAAAAAGAAATTAGTGAAGGGCGTGTTGATGTGCAAGTCATTCCATTTTTATTGAAAGTGTCGGAGTTGCCTGATGTTTTTACTGCAAGTAGTTGTGCAGGGCGAATTATTTTGTTGTCAACAAATAAATATGAAGATAAGAAAATTAGTACTTTTTATAAAAGGTACCATAGGAAAATAACATTTTCGGAACTTAAAGATGATTTACAGAAATCCACTCAAAAAGAAATTTGGTTTAAAGTGGAACCATTTATTTTTCATTTTGGTACAAAGGATTTTGATAAAGCAAAAGAAATTTTGTGTTTAGCTCAGCAAATGGGTTTAAAGAAAACAGGGATTATAAGTGTTACACAAGGAAAATATATTGTTGAAGTAAATTCTACTCAATATTTGTCTTTGCCATTAAAAGTAAATGGCAAAACAATTGTAACTGATATGTTCCTAAAAATTATTGTGAATAGAGCAAATACAAAATTAACTCAAAATTATGCTCGTTTAACCCTTTTTGAAAAAAAGTTTTTGAATAAATTTGGGAGATCTAAAAAATAATATTTATTTTTTATTTTTTTTAATTGTTTTATTATCTTGTTTTTTTGATTGATTTATAAATTCTTGAATTAATGGTAAGTATTGTTCTAATTGTTTTTCAGATAATCCTTTTTCTATTTCTGTTATTTCTTTTGCAGGGTTGTGTATTGATGAAATGTTTGATGAGATTTTGTTTAAAATGTTTGTTAATTCTAATGGGAATATTATTTTTGAAGATTGTCCCTCTGCCATTTTTTCTAATGCTTTTATATAATAATATATTACTGCTTTTTCTGATAAGTTTTCTGTGGCTTCTTTTACTGCTTGTATTTTTGCTTTTTCTCCTTCTGCCAGTTCATATATTGCAAGTTTTCTTTCTACTGCTGCTTTTTGTTCATGCATTGCAGTTATGATGTCTTCAGGGAGTTTTATTTCTGTGATTTCAACAGATTGTACTTTTATTCCCCAATCTTTTGAAACTTCGTCAAGTCTACTTTTTAAGTTGTCATTTATTTTTTTAATGTTTTGTATAACCTCTGATGAATTTAGTTCCCCAATTACATTTCTTAATTCTGCAATTACAAACAATGTTATGGCTTCTTTGAGTTCTTCAACTTTTATAACAGAATTTATTACACTTTGTTTGTCTTCTTTAACAGAAACGTAAACGACACTATCTATTTTAAGTTCTATATTATCTTTTGTGAGTGCAATTTGTGGTTGTGTATCTATTACTTGCGTTCTTAATGACACAATTTCTGCTTTTTCAATTCCTGGGATTATAAATCTCCATCCAGGATTAAGAACTCTTTTTAGTTTTCCAAATCTAAAAACAACTGCTCTTTCATATTCTTTTAGTTGTATAATTATTTTTAGTTTAAATAATAAAAATATTATTAATATTATTCCAAGGGTCCATAGAAGAAATGTAACTATTTTTTTTTCTAAAATGAATAGAAGTATAATTAATGCAATGACTATACAAAATAATATTGCAAAAAATGTGTTTTTTACATTTTGTTTTGGCATAATTCTCATGTATTTAATTGTTATTAATGTTTTTAATTCTTTCTGTATTTATTATTTAATATAAAATGGATGTATATGGTTCAAACAAAAAAAGTAGATGTGCCAATAGCTGAATCAAAAGAAGTTAAACAAGATATATTGCAGGATAACCAAGAAAAACAAGAAAAGATATTGATTTTATCTATAGATAGAGATGATGATATTGGTCAAAAGATAGGTGTTTCTGGGCCAATTGTTGGGATATCTAAAAATTTAAAGGTTGCTTCTGATTTGGCAATTGCAGATCCAGAGGAGTCTGATGCTAATTGTATATTTGCTGCAATAAAAAGGTATAAAGAATTAAAAGATACTGCGTCTGTTGAAATTGCAACATTGACAGGTAATACAAAACAGAATATGTATTATGCAGATAAAAACATAAATTTACAATTAAGGCAAGTCTTGGATCTTTTCCCTGCCACTGGTGTTGTTTTTGTAACTGATGGTGCTGAAGATGACCAGGTGTTGCCAATAATTCAAAATTATGTTCCAATTATTTCTAAAGAAACTGTTATTATTAAACAAGCAAAACATATTGAAAGTATGTTTTATACGATCAAAAAAACATTACAAGATCCGTTTTTTGCAAGAACTGTGTTAGGTGTTCCTGCAATTATTTTGTTGTTGTTTGTGTTTGTTCCAAAATATGCATGGGAAATTATTGCTTTTATTTTGGGTGTTTTCTTATTAACTAAAGCATTTAATTTAGAAAAAGTTTTTTCTAGATTTTTTAAAGATATTAAAAATAGATTTTCTTCTATTACTGTTAGTTTCCCATTTTATATAGCATTAATATTTTTTATGATTTTTGCAATTGTTGAAACAATTTCATTATATGGTGCAAATCCAGAATTTGAGACACTATTTAGAATTGTATATGTATTACGTGCAACATTGTTGTATTTTGCATTAGCTTTTTTGTCTTGGATTATTGGTTTGATTATAGATTCATTTTATTTTAAAAAAGTATATGTATTAGGTAATAGAATATTTAGTTTATTTTTTGTAATTATTATTTTTATTTTAATTGATTATTCTTTGCAATTAATTATTCATAATATTAGTTTTAATTTTTTTATCACTTTAATTATTCTGTCAACAATTATGTTAATTTTGCTTTATAAGGTTACAAGTGTTTTTGATG
>DAOPNM010000002.1:0-33156 GCA_035357435.1 archaeon
CAGTGCAAGGATTTGTATTAATTTCTTTATTATATAAACGTTTTGCATTAATTGAACTAGATTCAATAAATGGAAGATCATAAACACCAGCTTTTTGACAAAAATCAACAGAACCAACTACAAGAAACCTTTCATTTTCTAAAATAATTGGATATTTTTGAGGGTTTTCTTTAATAATCTTTAATGCATCTTGGACATCTTTATTCCATTTATATAAAAAAAGAACTTTATTTGTGTCACAATAATATTCCAAATGTTGTATACCAAACGGTTCAGAGGGTTGCCCTAAATAATCCAACAACACCCATTGATTAGAAACAGTTTGACAAGAAAAAACATCTTTTTCTAATAATTGAGGAGACAAAGAAATATAACTTTCTTTAAAACCATCTGGTTGAGAAGCACAAACAGGAATAATTAAATTAACTCCTAAAAAAATAATTGCTAAAACAGAAAAATGCTTTTGTATAAAACCATTAACTTTTTTGTGTTTAGACAAAAAATAATCAAAACCAAGATATGTAAAATATGCTAAGGGCAAAGTTAAAATAAACAAATATCTTGCTTCTTTAAATGGAGTTGTAAAATAATTAAAAATACCAAAAATAAAAATAAATAACATAAGTATATTTACTTTCTTATTTGAAACATCTTTCTTAAAAATAGTTTTAAATAAAACAAATAAACCTACAAACAAAAATGGAAACAAAAAAGATTGTATTTCTAAAAAATGAAGAATGTTGGGTGCTTGTATCATCTCCATTCTAAACAAAACATTTTGGGCATATTGATCTGCAATACTTGTAAAAAAATTACCAAATTTATAAAAATTATAAACAAACCAAGGAATTAAAGTTAAAACAAATAATCCAATACTAGATATTATTTTTTTAAAAGACTTATGGAACAATAACAAAACACCAAATACTAAAAAAGTGTATCTAGAAAGACCACTTAAGGCAATAAATATACCTGAAAAAACATTATTTTCTAAAATAAATGAAATACCTAACATCAGCAAAGAAACACTTAATAACTCTGTACCATTTACTAAAGAATAAAACAAACAAAATGGTGTTAAAAAAATTAAAATAAACAAAACAGGATTAAAATGTAAGTTTTTAGATAACCTTAAACAAGAATAAAAAAAAAGAGCAGAAACTAAAATTATAAATAAAACTTCCCCAACTGGAAAACTAAAAATAAATCCTAAAACACCAAGAAGAAAAGAAGCTAATGGAGGTCTAAATGGTTCAAAATAAAATCCATTTGCAAACCAATATTTTCCATTCATAACATATGTTCCAAAATCCCAGGATAAAACATTGACCTTTTGATAAATAAAAAATAAAGTAGTAATTATAAACAAAACAATAAACAACCAATTTTTAGAAAAAAAATCTTTTAAATTTTGCATATTTTTATCTTTACCTTTTGTTTTTTCTAAGATACCAATACATTCTCCATAAACCAGACAAATCCTCTTTAATGGTTTTACCTATATGAACAGAACTAGTAGTATCGTCTGCCCAATTTACAGGAACAGAACAAATTTTAAATTTATATTTTTTTTCTGCCAATAACAGTAATTCAGTATCAAAAAAGAAACCATCATTTTTAATTTCTGGAGAAAGTTGCTCAAAAACAGAACGTTTTATTGCTTTAAAACCACACTGTGCATCAGGGAAAGAAACATTAAAAAATAATTTAAGTAATAAATTATAAGATTTAGAAACAAATGTTCTTTTAAAACCTCTTTTTACTTTAGATTCTTTACTTAGCCTAGAACCTATTGCTACATCATAATCTTCTTTAACTATTTTATTAATCAATATTGGGAAAGCAGAAAGATCTGTTGACAAATCAATATCCATAAATGAATAAATATCAAAATCTTTATTTTGCCAAGCTTGCTTTATAGCAAGGCCTTTTCCTTTTTTTGGTAAATATAAATATTTTATATTTTTATAACTTTTTTCTAAATCCTTTCCAATCTTACCAGTACCATCTGTTGAATTATTATCTGCTATTACAATTTGAAAAGAATAAGGTAAACTTTTTTCTAAAAAAGAATATAACTTGTTAACATTTTTACTTAATTGTTTTTCTTCATTATATACAGGTAAAGCTATAAGTATTTTCATAAAATCCCATTTTACAAAAAAAAATAATTCCACAATTAAAAATAACCAAACAATAATTAAAAGACACAAACAATTTATAAAAGAAATGCTAATAACTTTTTAAAATAAAAAATACATTTTGGAAAACATGAACTTAATTTTAAAAATTATATAAATATAGATTTCTCTAATATATGAGTTCAATTATTAAAAAAAGAAGTTACCTAATAAAATATTTAATAAAAAAGAAAAAAAATAATATAAATGTGTCCAAGATTTAATGCTTTGAATGAAAAAGATATTTTTTTCTAAAAATAAAACTTTAATTGTTAAAAGATAGGATCCGGACATTTACTCTGTTCCAAAAATAATATATCCCCACACGTCTATATATCTTTGCCTTTCAAAAATGTGTAATCGGAGTAATAGAAAATGCAGAGATATTTATATTTAACAAATGCAAAATATGATGATGAAAAAAACAGAATACTTCTCTATCTATCAGACCAAGGGACATCAACCAAAACAAATTATATATATAAAGAAAAATTTAACCCCTTTTTCTTAGTTGATGCTCCTTCTGATATTATTACACAATTACTTTCTGAATTTAAAAAAGATATAAAAATAGAAACATTAACAACCACCAAAACCAAACTAATTGCAAACAATTTTCAAACATTACAGAAATGTCACAAAATACTAACAAATTCATTAAACAAAAACATTTTGTTGATTGAACCAGAAAGACAATATCTTATAGAAAAAAATTGGAGTTATTATGATGTTTTCTTAAATGTTAGTGATAAAATAAAACATATAAAAAACCAAACAAAAATACATGACATTATCAAAGAAACAACAAATGAATTAGAAGAAATTAAGAAAATTAAAATAATCCCTGAACTTACAAGAAAATTAATTATAAGCAATATTTTAAAAATAAAACCAGAACAGAACATACAAAATGATGAAATATTAAATATATTATTCGAAAACTATTTTTTTAAAAAAAACATAGTTCTAAAAAACAAATCAAAAATACAATTTGAACAAAAAAAAATTAATTTAAAAAACACAATGAATTTAGATTTTTCAAACATTTGGCCACATCTTTTAAAAAAAGAATTTTATAATATAGGATATGAAACTATTGATTGTGACTGTTGCAAACCAAAAAACATATTTGATACAAACACACTTGCATCTTCTTTTGTAGAAGTAGAATTTATATACAATGGATTTTATTTTATATCAAAAGATAAAGAATGGGCATGGGAATACCACAACACTAAAGAGAACAAAGATAAAAGACAAAACTATAAATTACAAAATAAATTAAAAGAATATCCAATTGGGCCGTTCTTTAAAGGACAAAAAGAAAAAATACCATTAATAGATGCTTTGGGTTTAGTGGAGAATAATAACATAATTCTTACAAATGGAGAACATGATCTTCATTGGTTTTGTAAAAAACAAGAATCTTTTGTTTCTGAAATTATAAAAGAAATTGAAGAAAAATTAAAAATAATTGAAGAATCTATAAATCTTAGCACTTATATAAACTATTCAAAAGGTATGAATTTACAATTAGAAAACAATTTAAATTATTTACAATATCTTACAGAATATTCTATATTAAACAATTTATTAGAAGAAATACCTAAATTTATGACACACACAAATACAAAATTTTATGATCCCTTAATATCAAAAAGTATAAAAGACATAAAACAACAAACATTTATAAAAATAGAGGGAGAAAACAACAGATTAATAGAAAATAAGGAAAATGTATTAGTTAGAGAAAAAACAATATTAATAAAAATAAACAACTATTTCCCAAAAATGAATTTGCCAATACCTAAATTAATTACACAATAATGTCTTTTTAAAGAACTGTTTCTATATAGATACAATAATAATATTTACATATTACAAAGTAAAATAAAGCAAAAGAAATGCAGAAACATTATACAACATATGTGCTAAATAATTAGGCCACAAATTGTTTGTTTTTTGGAAGTACCTACCAAGCAAAACCCCTAAAACAAATGCACCAAATATTTCTACAATCGAACCATAGGCAATATGCATACATGCAAAAATAATACTTGATAAAATAACCCCTATCCTTTTTACCAAAAACCCTCTAAAAAACCATTCTTCGAAAAACACCCTTACTATAAAAAGATAAATTAAATATGTTTTTGGCAAACTTAATAATGTTTTAGAAACTAAAGAAAGATCTTGAAATCCAAACAAAGAAAAAACAAAACTAAGAAAAAAACTTGTACAAAAAATTAAAAAAAACAAAATACATGTGTGTTTAACTAAAGATTTAAAAGAGATTTTTTTTAAACCTAACTCTTTAAAAACATCCTTTATATTTCTAATTTTAAAAACAAAAATAAGAATAAATAATGGTAAAATAAAAAAAAGTATGTCTAAAAAAAAATCAAAGATATTTAACACCCATTAATTTACTTACTATTTAATTATTCCCAAATAGTTAAACCACAACGCCCGCAAGCATATCTTGTTTTTCCAGATTTTTCTTTATGTGCACCCATTTTTACGCCTTGCCCACATTTAGAACAATCTTTTCCTAATCTTTCCACTTTATCATCTACAACTTTATAAAATTTATTTTTTTTAACTCTTACAGTTTTCTTTTTAACTTTTTTCCCTTTTCTTTCTTTTTTATTTGCCATAATCAATCACAATTTATTTTTCATCTTCTATTTTTGTTTGTTCTTTATTTTTTACACTCTTTTTTTCTGGGAATGTTCTAATTATTTTATAATCTAATTCTATTTGTTTAAGATAGTCTTCAGAATCATACACTTTAACATATGCTTGTGAAATATTTCTTCCAAAATCTTGAGAGATCTTATCTACTACTATTAAATTTTCATCAACACCCATTAATGCAGCAATCTTTTTAACTAACTCTTGTCTAGATGGGGTTTTTGTAGATTTTATTTTTGCAAGAACATTTGTTCTGTGTAAAAGTTCATTTTTTGATTTTGTTATTTCTATATCCATATATTTCCACCTTTTATTTTATCTACTTAATCTTAATGCATATTTTCCAGGAGTAGACACACCCATTGCCTTTGCAACTTCTGATTTTTCAGGATCAATTATAACAGCCATACCTTTCCAAAATGTTGTAAACGTGGTATTCCCACATACAGGGCATTCTAAAATTTCTGATTTCTTCTTATTTTTTGGATTATCCTGTTCTTCAATTATATATCTACATTTTCTACAAACTTTCTTTGTCATTTCAAATCACATTTTTAACAAAACATTTTTTTTATTTTGCCACCTTTTTTTTCTTTACTTGTGGTTTCTCTTCTTTTTTAGAGGTTTTCTTTTTTTCCTTTTTTATATCTTCTTTAAGCCATTCTTGTTTTCCTAGACCTAATTGTCTCATTGTTAAACCTATTTTAGAATCAGCAAGTGTTGATCTAAAACTAACACTTACAACTCTTGTTAACACATGGTCTCCTACTTTCAAAACTCTTTTTGTTTCTTTTGAAATAAAGCCAGGCAATTCTGGATTATAAGAATTAAATTCAGACATAATCTGAGAAATATGGCAAAGCCCTTCACATGGGCCTATTGAAATAAATGCACCAAAATCAGTTGCTTGTTTTACCTCACCATAAACAACTTCATGTAATTTTGGGAGAAATGAAATTACAGAAAATTTTACTTTATAAAAAACATTTGGATCATTAGGAACAATTTCGCCTTCATCATAATCTAAAACATCTGTAACTGCAATAATTAAACCAATATTTTTATCAATTGTCCCTTCATAATCTGCACATAATTGCTGTTTAATAATATCTTTTAACTCACCAATAAGATTAAGTGGAGATACTGCAATAATTCCATCAAGATCATATCTTTTATAACCCATCATTTCACCATTAATAATTATTCCCAAACAATTTATAATTAATACTATTTATTTCAATTTAAACAAAAACAGCAGACTTTTCTTTTAAAACAAATACTCTCCCATTCTTGTTTTTTATTTTTTCTTTTAATTTTCTATCATTTGTATATATTATATATTCATCAGATAAATATAATAATATATCATCTACTTTATATTTTTTTAAAATACTCTTATCAACTTTTAAAATTTCAAACTTATTTGCTGAATGCAATTTTTCTAAAAAATTTAAAAACAATCTTTTTTTATTAACCTTATTTTTAAACACATTTTCTATTTCTGTATATATTTCATCTAAAACATAAAATTTTACATCAGGTATTATTTTTTCTACAAACTCAAATATGTCTCGTTTAGATTCATACATGTATATTAAAACATTAGTATCAATCAAAACTTTATTTAACTTCTCCATACCCTGATAATCTCCAACGATTATTTACATTCCTACTAATTGCAACCTTTTCATTTTTATAATAAACACAAGATTTATTTAAAGACAATTCTAAAACATTTCCTTTAAGTTTCAAAATAACACCTAAATATGCTTGTGAACCTATTACAACAACTAATTTTTCACCAACACTAAATGGTGTTTTATTTGAGTCAACTAATGCATCTATCTTTGTATAAACTAAATCTATTTTTTGTGAAACAAATGGTTTTGATTCTTCAGTACACAAAATCTCACCAACCATTTTATCACCTACACAAAAAAATGGATCTATATCTGTACCTACTGCAATTAAACCACCTGGATGAACAGATTCATAAGATACATCTTCTGCATTTAATGATTTTATTTTAATCTCTATTGGCTTAGAAATACCAGGATATAACCATACTTTATCACCAACAGACAATTTACCTTGAATAACTGTTCCACCCAAAACTCCACCTTTTAAATCTTCTATCTTTGTACCAGGTTTATTAATATCAAAAGATCTAATTATCCTCATTTTCAAAGGTGCATTTAAATCGTGCTCTGGCGTAGGAATTGTATCCAATAATGCATAAATTAATGCATCTATATTAGTATCAAAATGTGCAGATGTGGGGATAATTGGAGCATCATTATATCCTTCATTATCTAAAAATGCCCTAAGTTTTAAATATTGCTCTTTTGCCTTTTGTTTTGAAACTAAATCTATTTTATTTAATGCAACAACCAAATGTTTTATCCCATGTATTTTTAATGCATTAAGATGTTCAACAGTTCTTGGTTGTGGTATATCCTCATTTACTGCTACAACTAATAGACCGCCATCTAAAAGAGTAGCACCAGACAACATCACAGCCATTAATGTTTCATGTCCAGGAGAATCTACAAATGAAATTTTTTTCAAAAACTCTGTATTACTGTTACAATATTTACATACTTGTGAATTTGTATAAGCTTGTAAACCCTTACATTTTGGGCATTTATAAAAAGAGACATCTGCATAACCTAATTTTATAGAAATCCCTTGTTTTATTTCTTCAGAATGCTTTGATGCCCATTTATTAGTAATCTTTGAAACTAAGGTAGTTTTCCCATGATCTACATGGCCAATTACACCAATATTTAATTCTGATTGAACATTTTCTACTTTTTGTTTTGTTGTCATTGTTTATATCTCCACTAATATATCTATTAATTCTTTTCTGGTTTACTTTTAGAATATTTCTCTTCTAAAATTTTTGTATCACCAGAAATTATTTTCAAATTTATTTCTTGAATATTTGGCGTTATTATTCTTCCTGCAACTCTTTTTCTTTTTCTTTCACCTTTATTCTTAGTTTTAAAAGCAATACCTTTTGGAAGAAAAACTTTTTTAGTTTCAGTAACATCTAATGATGGATACATTGGGAAACCTTGTTTATCTCTTCCACCAGTAATTTCTGCTTTTAAATCTGGAGAAATAAAAGTTAAAGAAACCTTATCACTTATTTTTTTATTTAAAAAATTTAAACTATTTTTTTCATCAACCTCTACACAATATGTTTTAGTTGTCTTTGGATCTGAAAGATTTAGTTTCATATAATTCACCTTTTTATTTTTTTTCTAAATAATATACTATACATACATTTTTTATTTTGCATTAGTATACTTTAATTTTGCTTTATTTATTAATTCTAATTCTTTATCAGAAAAAGAATAATCTAACATCTCTAATTTTTTTATATTCTCATAGGTTAACAATGTTTCTAAAATTGAATCTTCTACAAAATCTTTTTCATAAACTGCATCTTTAATAGCAATTGCTGCTTCTTGAAATAAATCTAAATGATCTATTTGTTTCCCATCAACTTCAATTGATTCAACAACCCCTACCTCTTTCCCTGTTTTATCAACTACTCTTGCATGAGGGTATAATTTCCCAACTAAAACCTTTACACCAACAATTGCAGGCTTACTTTTTCTGAAAATATGCTCTTTAAGTATTTGAAATCTACATGGAAATATTATTTCTTTCAAAAGATTTTCTTGTTCCTCTCTATTTATTTTATTTAGCCAATCTAAATAATCTTCAACAATTTTATAAATTATATTATTTTTAAAAACAGGAATCTTCAAATTAAGCAATTCATCTTCTAATTCTTTTGGGATATTTACATTAAATAAAAACAAAACGCCTTTTTTTGGATTCTTTTCATTAAGTACTTTTAACTCCATTATATCTTTCTTAGAAACATCACCAATATCTGACTTCCCTACACAAATATTTTCTTTTTCTAATAATTTTAATAAAGCCTCAAGAGAACCTAAAGTATCTGCCTTAACAAACACTCCTTCTTCATTAGAAACATTACAAAATGTTTGAATATTTATATTTAAATGCTCTATTGCTTGTTTATCTTTAGAAGAAGCAATCCAGCTTCCAGGAATTACATTTTCTAAACCAGGTGCAACAATTTTTACACCAGATGCAGCACTGACAAATTCAACACTTTCATAATCTTTTTTTTTAATAACACCAGAAATCACTGGTGGCTTTAAAAGTGCTTTTATTTTTGTAAATTTAACACCATCTCTTGTCAAATATGCAATTTCATCCTTAACTCTTAAAATACCTTGATATAAAATAACGTCAATTGTTGGACCAACACCTTTAATCTCACCAACTTCTAAAATTGTGCCTTTGGGATGTTGTGATTCATCAATCACTAAATTCTGCCCCAAAAATCTTTGACTTAAAACACAAAGATACAAAAGAGATTCTGGTAAGCCCCATCCTTTCAATACAGATGTGGGAATAATTACTATTTGCTTTGTAAAATCTTTTACATAATCATATCTATCTGCTTGAAAACCTAGATCAAACAACTGCCCAACAATTTTATAAATTAATTCATCTAATTTCTCTGAAACACTTCTAGATTGATTATTTAAAACATTTGTTACACATTCACCTTCTTGATACCAACCAGAAATTAAATCAATTTTATTTGCTAAGATAATAAAGGGGACTTTGTACATTTTCAAGATTTTAATTGACTCTATATCTTGTGCTTGTAAACCTTTATTAATATCTGTTACAAGGACAACAAGATCTGCTAAACTTCCACCCCTTTCTCTTAAATTATCAAAGACATTATGGCCAGGGGTATCAATAAACAAAAGACCTGGAATAGTTAACTCATAATTATATTTTTTAAGAAGATCTCCACAAAAAGAACGGATAACATCTAAGGTAATTTCTGTTGCACCAATATGCTGCGTAATCTTTCCTGGTTCTTGTTTTGTTATAGAGGTACCTTTAATTTTGTCTATAAATGTTGTTTTTCCAGAGTCAATGTGACCCATAACTGTAATAATTGGTTGCCTATACAACAAAAATCACCTATTTTTTATTAACTATTTCGTTGCAGATTTCTTAGATGATGGTTTGGTTCTTTGTTTTTCTAATTGATAAATCTTTGTCCATTTTGTTTTATGTGGTTTATATTTTTTCTTCAAAAAATTAGATTTCTCTTTTTGAGATAAAAAATAATGTGTTTTTCCATCTTTTTCTGCATAGATAATTCCTCTACCAGGAGGAATTTCTTGTCCACTAAATGAGCTTTTTACCATTTTTTATCACCTACTTGATATATCTTTTGCCTCTGTTTCTGGATTCATTAAAATTAGGATATCCCCAATTTTTACATTTCCTCTAACATTCCTTTTTTTTACTCGCCCTTTCTCTTGTCCCTCTAATATTTTACAAAGAACTTGCAATGCCTCTCCTCTAGAACCAGTTCTACCAACAATACTAACAATTTCTGCAGGAACTCCTTCTTCAGACATAATAATCTACCTCACTATTTTTCCTCAGATTTTTTTGGTTTTTTCTCTTTTACAACTTCTTCTTTTTTAACTTCTTGTTTTGGATTCTCTTTTACAACTTCTTCTTTTTTAGATTCTTGTTTTGGATTCTCTTTTATAACTTCTTCTTTTTTAGCTTCTTGTTTTGGCTTCTCTTTTATAACTTCTTCTTTTTTAGCTTCTTGTTTTGGTTCTACTTTTCCAGTAATCATTTCATTAATTTTACTAATTAATGATGATAATTCCTTCTTTGCAATTCCTTCATCTAAAACTGCAATAGAACTTGCTTTTGTAGAAATTCCTACAATATTACCTAATTCTTCTCTTGTTTTAACATAAGTAAATGGGATATTCTTTTCTTTTGCAATAATTGGTAAATGCATAACAATCTCTTGAGGAGAAACATCTTCTGCAATCACAACTAATTTTGCTTGACCTCTTTCGATCATTTTAGTAACCTCATTTATGCCAATTTTTATTTTCCCTGTTTTTGCAATTTTACGTAAAGTATCCTCTTGCAATGCTTTTAATTCATCAGATACTTTAAACTTAACAAACTCAGACATATAAATTACCTCCTTATAGTCATTGGTTTTTAAAATATATTTTTTAAAAAAAGTATATATAATATATATTACATAACCTTTAAAAAAGAGAATGTTTTTAAATAAAAATAATTTATTTAAAAAACCATTAAAATTAATTTGTTCTTTCTTTATATAATAAAATAGACATTGCAACTAACAAAGTGCCAAACAAAATAGATAACATAATTATTCTATATTGATATCCAGAAACCTCATTTTCTGCATGCAACTGCCACCTTTCTAAATTTGTTTCGCTTGGGCAATCTACAGAATAGGTTTGGCCAGAAAGATATAAAAAAGAATAATCAATATATGAGGATTTACAACCATAAATCCTATCTATCTCTAAATGGGCTTCTTCATGAAAAATAGTTTGGGTAATTGTTAAACCAACAACGATAATTGAAAAAAAAATAATTATTAAAAAAACATTTTTTCCATCTTGTGTATTAAACATATAAACATAGTTACTAGAAAAATATTTAAAGAGTATAATTAAACTACAACTAATCTTTAATCATATTAAAATATCACTTTAACCAATATATAAAATATGACAAAAATCAAAGACAGAAAACAAGAAGAAAAAGAAATTAGAGAGTTTGAGAAAAACTATGTTTTTAAAACCGATTATGACACATTAGGCAAAGTAATTGCATCACCAAATAAACAAAAAATACTTTATATACTAAACATTCCAAAAACACCAAAGCAAATTGCAAAAGCAACAAATCTTAATTTCCCAACTACATCTAAAACAATAAAAGAATTAGAAACATTAAATCTCATAGAAATAAAAAATAAACAATTAAGAAAAGGGAAAATAATTGTACTATCAAATAAAGGCAAATGTGTTATGACAGATTTAAAACAAACCCCTGATTAAAAAAAATAATAAACAATAATTATTAAAAATAATTAAAAAAACTTTTTAAAAAAAAGAAAACAAGCGCCCCAGGTGAGATTCGAACTCACGACCTGTCGGTTAACAGCCGACTGCTCCACCGCTGAGCTACCAGGGCAGTATTTGCTTTTTATAATGATTTTTTCATACTTCTTATACAATATATATAACAAAACAAATATAAATAATATCACTTTACTAAAAACTAACAAACAACCCTATCGTAAATAAATCTCTTAAACCAGTTGTAAAACCAAGGATTATAATAAATAATTTAAAATAATTATTTTGATAATTATTTTTAATAACATTATCAATAATATAAATCAAAAACAAACAAACTAAAAGTTTAACAACTAAAAATAAAAAGGGAGAAGTAGAAATTAAAAAATTTGGAAGAACATGCTCTTCAACAAAATTGTTTGGGAAAAAATAAATTGCACAGATTGTTGCAAAACCATCTAATATTTGAGAAAAAAATGCAAATTGGTTTATTTTTGATTTAAACAAATTAATTTTTGTAAACTTAAAAACTAAAACAAATAACCACAAACAAAATATAGAAATACCAATTACAAAAAAGAAATAAAAAGAATGGACCAGATTAACTAAACAAAAAAACAAAAGAGGAACAAGTATAATCAAAAAAATAGTTTGTAAAAATTTATTATAATCCCAAAAAAACTTATTTTTAAAATACAAAGAGATTTCAGAAAACAAAATAAAAAACAAACCTAATAATAAAAATAATTGAGGATATTGCAAATAAAAATTAAAAGAAAATAGACTAGAAGAAGACTCAACTAATAGAGGAATAGATAAACCAGGTTCAGAAAACAATCTTAAAAGAGAACCAATAAAAACTAAAAGAAAAACTGTTTTTATAAATGAAAAATCAATTTTTATTTTTCTAAATTTCAAATATTTATATGCAAAAAAGAAATATATAAACAATCCTATTAAAGAAAATAAAATAGTATTTAATACAGTGTATGGCATAAAATTAAATAAACACCAAACAAATTAAAAACAATAATAATCTAACTAACAATATATTATAAAAACGAGAATACAAAAAAGATTATTTTTTCAAAAATAATGGAATAGACAAATAACACCCAAAACTATTAAAATTGTTATATAATAATTATTTATATGGAAAACCAAAATTTCAAAAAATTATTACTACAAAAAAAAGTTCCAAAACAAATCGTTTCTCAAATCCCACGAGCGTATGACATTGTGGGAGATATAATTATTACAAACATAAAAAAAGATATTGCAAAAAAATATAAAAAACAAATTGGAGAAAGCTATTTAGAAATACATAAAAACATAAAAGTTGTATTAAACAAAAAAGAAGAACACAAAGGAGTTTACAGAACACAAAAAATGGAGTTTCTTTATGGGGAAAAAAGAAAAGAAACAATATTAAAAGAAAACAATTGCTTAATTAAAGTAGATGTAGAAAAAGTGTTTTTTTCTCCAAGATTAGCAAATGAAAGAAAAAGAATTTCTGAATTGGTTAAACCAAATGAAAAGGTAGGCGTATTTTTTGCAGGTGTTGGACCTTTTGCACTTACAATTGCTAAAAATAAAAATGTTAAAGAGATTGTGGCAATAGAACTAAACCCATTGGCAATAAAATATTTAAAAGAAAATATAAAAATTAACAAATTAGAAAATAAAATAATTCCTGTTTATGGAGATGTTAAAAAAAAAGCAAAAAAATATCCTAATTATTTTAATAGAATTATAATGCCTTTGCCAAAATCATCAGAACTATTTTTAGATGATGCTATCTTTTCTGTAAAAAATAATGGAATTATTCATTTATATGCATTTGTAGAAAAAAGAGACCCATATAATGAAATTACAAAAAAAATAAATGAAAAACAAAAACAAAAAAATATAAAAATAAAAATTATAAATAAAAAAATTTTAAGAAGTTACTCTCCCGCAATAATACAAATTGTTTTAGATTTAAAAATAAAAAAATAACTATTTCTTTAATTTTGTTACTTTCTTTGTAGAAATCTCTTGCTTCTTAATTTTAACTGGTTCTGCCTTTAATGTAATTTTTGGATTTTCTTGAGCTTTAATTTCACGTAGTTCATCAAGATATGTTTGCTTCATTTCATTATATGTAAAAGAACTTATTTTCCCTTCCATATATGCTTCATCTAACTCTGCAATTTTTTTATGAATAAATTCTTTTTTATTTTTTGAATTCCCATGAATTTTAGACAATTGAATAATAAACCCAACTACTACTAAAACCAAAATTATTAAAACTATATAAAATAAAACAGATCTATCTTCTTTTGCATAAACAGACACATACTGTGTTTGCTGATTTGAATCATTATCTCCTTCTCCAGAAACATTTATATTATCACAATTAATTAAAGAATTATCAGTTATTCCTGCATCACTCACAATTGTATCTATATCTGCAGATTTATAATAACTTAAAACTTCTGTTTCCACATCATAAATATACTTAGCCATGTTTGTAAGTGTATTTGAAACTTTTAACTCTGTTTGCCCATCTATATTATTACCAATATTTGCATAATACTCTGCAGAACTATAAAAATACATGGCATGATCGAAAAACATTTTAGACCAAACATGCTCATCATTGTTCATTTCAGAAATAGATCTTAATTTATTTTGTAAATCATTATAATTATTAAAAAAAGAATTTTCATCAAAATCAATTGCTGATTCTTCTTGTTTAGAAACAAGAATTGCATAGGCAGTAGCAGCTTCATATGTTGCAGTAACATACCAACCTTTAGACATATCTAATTTTGCTGCTAGATATCTCCTTTGAAAATCTTCTTCAGAAACATCTTCTTGAGTAAGTAACACCATCTTATTTTCTATATCTACAAGATATCTTTGAGAAACATCTTTAAAATATGTTGATTCTACAAACTTATGTTTTGAATCTGTAATTGCAACATCTAAAAAATCATTTGCTATGTCTACCCAACCAACAGCATAAGAATAATTAATAACTTTGTCTAATGGTTCTAATTGTGAAATAGAAAGAGGGTCTTTTAACCTATTTAAATTATTTATAGCCCAAGACAATCTTTCTTTAGCACCTATACACCATTCCATTTGATCTAAAGAACATTGTTTTGTTCTCAATTCTGTATCATTAATCATCTTCTCTAAATCATTTAATTTTTTAGAAAATATAACAGATTGAGAATCTAAAATAGAAGGATTATCTAAAATCTCTTGTATTGCAGTAATATTTACATTTACTAAAAAACAATAATTTGCAGCAGAATATAAATAATTATTATTTGAACTTTGTTTTGCAAGATCTAACTCATCTTCTGCATAATCTAAAATTGTTAAAACACCTGGTAAAATTCCACTATTCTTAAGATCTTCTGAAATTCTATTTAAATCGTTTTGCATAGCTTTTACTTTTTGTTCTGCATCTGGAATATATTTGTCAACTAAATTACGCATAGGTGTAATAGCTACAGAATATTCTATTTTTGGTGGAATATATTCCACCTTATTCTCAGGTTTAGAAACATTTATATCAATAGAATTTAAATCTTTAGAAACATAATCAAACATTTCTTCAAGAGTTGAAACTTCTACAATTTTCATACCCCATGTTTCATAAGCATAATTTATTAAATCTATTTTTTTTACAGTCCCTTCCTCTGAAATAACTTGCTCTCTATTTCCAACAGGAATCATAAACAATTTAATACCCGTTTCTGCTGCTTTTTTAGCTTTATAATAAATACCACCAACATCTCCAACTTTGCCATCTAATGAAACAGTACCAGTAACACTTACATCTTGTGGAAAATTAATATCCTCAAACATTGTTGCAATCAATAAAGCCATTGCAGCACCAGCCGAAGGACCATCAATAGAATATGCAGAGGATTCAATATTTATAATAAAATCATATTTACTTTGATCTTCCTTTGCAAGAGACGATGCTACTGCAACAGAATGTTTTACTGATTCTTGAGTATTTGTTCCAACAAGAGAAGAAATAGAAGGAAGAATCATTCCTTTTCCAGGAATTCTTGCAGGTTCAATTATTATTTCTAGATTTGCTTGTAATGCTGTATTATCTGAATTAACTGCATAAATTTTCATGTGCCCTTCTGGAATAAGTGCAAAAGTATTTGGAAGGATTAATAATATTAAAAAAAATACAAATAATTTATTTTTATTGCTCATAAAAACCATAAATATTCATAATTTAGATCTATCAAATTATTATATATTAAAATCATTTTTATAACTATCTTTTTTTAAAAAACTATTTTTTCTTAAATTTATTTCCAAAAAGAACATCAAACTTCTTAGTAGTTACGAGAATGTGTTTTTTTCCAGATTTTTGAACACTAATTAAATCTAAATCTTTCAAAATAGCTAAATGATCATATGGCCTTTTTTCAATAATTTTAGATTGTGGTACTGGTGCATTTAATGCAATATATGCTAATGTTTTTAATTGACCTTTTGAAAGAGTTGTGCCTGTTGCAAAAATATTAAATGATTGAAATTCTGGTTTTATTACCATTTCTAATTTATCATTCTCAAAAATAATTGAAATTGATGTTTGCTTTTTATTATATTCTTGAATCAACTCTTGAATACAAACATCAATAACATCTCTATCTAAACCAGGCAAAGCAGAATAAATCTTTTTTACATGCACACTCTTTGGAGCCATAAAAAGAATTGCTTCTATTCCTTTTTTTATATAATTAGAATCTTTTTCAACCATAATTTCTCTAAAAATCAACCATTTACATAATCATTTAAATCATCTAAAAAAGGATCTGTAACTTGATTTGTTTGCTGTTCTATATCTGTCCCTGCTTTTACTTCTTTACGGAGATAACTTATAAGAGCTAATGCCAAAATAATAACTGCTAACAATAATAACCCTAAAATAACTATTGTTTCTATAGATGCCTGTGACCTATTCTCTTTTAATAAATCAAATAATCTTGTGCTCATATATAAATATACACCATAATATTTATTAATTAAAAACTAATTAAAAAAATTATTATCTCCTTGCTGCTGAGTTATGGCCTCTTTTAAAGGGTCTGTTACAACTGATTGGGTGTTTTCTAAATCACTTGCTTGATGTACAGATTTATTCAAATTTCCTAAAAAAAATATTGCTAAAACAATAACTGCAAGAAGCAGTAAACCTAAAATAATTATTGTTTCCACAGACATCTGTGCTTTATTATCCAACATCATATTATAAAACCTTTATATAAATATCTGAAAAAAAATCATCTTGCCAAATATTTATTTTATTATGCTGATTTAAAAACAATAATGGCACAAATAAAAAATCAATCATTTTCTGTGGATCATCAACTGTTTTTCTTAACTCTGAAAAACAAGTACATTTCTCTGAATCTATGTGTGAATAAATAATTGAAAACAAATTATCTATTCTTGTATTAATATCTTCAATAGGTCTAGGAATAAAAAACTCTGTATCTTTATTTTCTTTAATTTGTCTAGAAATATTTGTTTTTGTAGGGGTATTCATTAATTGCTCAACAATGCCAATTAATTCATCTAAACTTACTTGCCCTTCTTTTATTCTTAATGGACTTTCTAATTCCATAGAATTTTCAAATAAATTCTCTGAAGGAATGGTTAATTCCTTTGTATCATCTACACTTGTTAACTTTAAAGAACTTGCTTTTAATTTAAGAAGGATTGTTGCTGCAACAAGTGCATTTGCGGGAACAATTAAATTTTGCAGTTTTAGAGATTTTATTTTATTTATGTAAAGATCAACTAACTTAACAAGATCTACATTCCATACATCAAAATCATTTGATTTAACTAAATCATACAACATAATCTTCCAATCTGCATGATCAATAATATCAACCAATCTTTCATCCACACTTAATCACCCAAAAGTTTTGCCTTAAAAGATTGTGCATCAATATCACAGGCTTTAATTTTTTTACTTTGCCCTTCAATTAAAAGTTGAGTATCTTTTTCGAAATGGATAATTATGGGCTCACAAATTAATCTAAAACCAATAGTGCCAGTTTTCAAAAGTTCATCATAAATTAAATCTATATTTTCTGCAGGAACCTCAATATCTGTTCCTACTTTCTTACCTTGAATTTTAGTTGCAATTGCCTGAAGATCAATATTTCCAACAACACCAAACCTTAAAATAAATGTTTGAATATTAAAAGTACCAATTATTTTTTTCAAAAAACCTTTTGAATTTTTTGTGTCAGGAAAAACATATTTTCTATAAGATCTAAATTGCTCAAAAAAATCATTCCCTGCATCTAAATTTTTATAAATAGAATCCATTTCTTGGGTAATAGAACCAACAAGTGCGGTCATATCTTTAAATAAAACAATAAGCTTTCTCTGTTTAATTTCTTGTTCTAATGTATCTTCTACAAAAGAGTATGTAGAACTAATATTTTGTATTTCTTTTAAAGATTTATCAATAGTTTCTAAAATTTCATTTAATTGCTTATAATATTCAGTAACTTTATTTTTTTTATACAAATACTTATTTAAAACATCCAATTGTTTTTTTAAATTAGTAATCTCATCTGCCATAATATCCACCTATTTGTTATTAAAAAAACGTCTACTCTACAAACAAATATAAGAGAAATATATTAATAAAGGTATTGTTTTTGTAATAAATAATTACAAATATAGTATATTACAATAAAAGAATTGCAAAATAAATTATGAATTAATATTATTAAAAGGCAGAACAAAAAAAGTGTCCAAGAAATAATGCGTTTTTACAAAAAAAATAATTATTTTTTTGAAAGACTATCCCACACATCTTGAATAGCTTCCGGACTAAGTTGTTTTATCTTTTTTTTAAAGTATTCTTTAGGGATTTTATTTACATCTATTTTTTCAAAAAAATCTTTGTTTACATTTTGCCCATATTTTATTTCATTTATTAAATCTTTGTTTGAAAATCTAAAAATAGTTTTAACAAAATAATTAAAATTTTGTTCTTGTCTATCCCTTTTAGGCAAAACAGAAACAATTACAGAATCTACATTTGGGATAGGATAAAAATTTTTTCTACTAACATTCATTTCTATTTTTGCATTACCATACGTCTGTGTTAAAACACTGATTGCAACATAATTTTTAAATCCAGCATCTGCAACAAGTTTTTCTGCAAACTCTTTTTGTGTAACAAAAACGCAAGGTTTTGTTGCATTTATTTTATCAATAATGCCATTTGAAATAGAATATGGAATTAGGCCAGTTATTTTTGTAAAATGTATTCTTTCTAAATCAACATCTAAAAAATCCCCATTAATAATCTCTAATTTTTCAGAATTTATTTCTTTTTTTAAAATATCACACATCAATTTGTCTTTATCAATTGCAATTATTTTTTTTGCATTAGTATTTATTAATTGCTTTGTTAAATTTCCAATTCCAGGGCCTATTTCTAAAATAACATCCTCATTATTTATATTTAAAAGTGAAATTATTTTTTCAGTAATTTCTTGATTTATAATAAAATATTGATCTTTGCTTTTGTCAGGTTTAAATGAATATTTTAACATTAGTTTATATGTGTCTTCTATTAACATAATCATTCAATAATAAGTTGTTTTAGTTTTAAAAAAATTATTTTTTATAAAAAATTGGTTTTTTATTATAAAATGGCAAAACAAAAAAATTATATTTTATATCAGGGTCTTGCTTTATCTCATCTAATATTCTTGTGCAAATAACTTTGACAGGGTCAGGCAACATCTCTATTTTTTCTAAATCTTCAAAGCTTTTTATTTTCCCATTTTTTTTAATATATTCTAAAATGGCATCCCTATGTTTTTTTCCAATCATTGGTAGAAGATCTAATTGATGCCTTCTTGCACCCAATGGTTTTGCAGTATTAAAAAAATTAATAAATCTGTCTGGTTTGTTTCTTACAATAAACTCAATTGCTTTTTCTAGTTCAGGTTTTGCTTTTTCAGAAAGCATATTATAAGAAATTCTTCGTGCAATTAATCCTTCTGTATCAATAATTTCTTGTGGTTGCTTAGGGATATCACTAACTACTTCTAATAATATAAAATTAGTAGTATTTACACACTGTATGATATTTGATGGTTTACCATTAATTTGTTTACTTTCATTATTCAAAACAATTGCTTCTTTTATCATATTCATTTTTCTTTATTATATTTTTCTATAAGCTCAATAATCTTTTGCTTTTGTTCTTCATTAATTTCTTTTTCTTTTTCTAAGATTACATCTAATTCAACATTATTTGGTAAAATATCAACTAGTTTTGTTGAAAGCTCGTCACTTAATTCTACTTGTGTCATTAATTCTTGTTTCAGTTTTTGTGCATTTGCAAAACTTAATTTTGAAAAAGATTTTGCATGCTCATAAGCCTCATTTTGTTCAAAAGATAGCTCTTTTTCTTTTGCTTTCTCTGAAAGAATTTTTTTTATTTCTGCTAAAGTTACATCTTCTTTATAAACACTATTCATCTTTTTCACCACTTTTTATGTTTTTTATATATTTAAGATGAGCCGGACTTACAATGATTTTTTTAACTTTATCCCCATCTTTTAATTCTACTATTGGAGTTTTCCCTTGAAATCCAACAACTTTTCCAGTAATTCCATGTAGCCTTTTATGAGGCATTCCTTCATGAATAGAACTGTTTATGTTTATTTGTACAATCTCTCCAACATCAATTGGTTTAATTAATTCATTTATTGTTGTTTTTTCTCTTATATGTCTTTTTAATTTAGACCTTGTTTTTGCTCTTTTTCCTTTTGCTTTTTTTCCTGCCATTTTTATTACCTTCTTTTTGTTTTTTTTAATTATTTGCCATAATATATAATATATCGTTAACTTTTAAAAAGAATTTCTTTTACACAAAATTGTTTTTTTAAAAAAAATAGGTGGATTTTTATTTTTTAATTTATCCCTTTATAAATGTTTTGTTTATATATTATAATTATACTAGTTATAATTAAAGAGGTGCAAACATGTATAAAATAGTAAATTTGGTTGCTGCAAGTAATTTAGGTACTACACTAGATCTATACAATTTAGCTGCAGCAATACCTGAAATTGAATATGAGCCAGAACAATTTCCTGGGGCAATATTTAAAATAAAAGAACCAAAGGTTTCTTTATTAATATTTAGAAATGGTAAAATTATAATATCTGGTGCAGCATCAGAAAAAGAAATAGAATTAGGTATAAAAAAAGCAATAAAATATATTGGTGAAATACAAAAAGAAATAAAAAACAAAAAAACACCAAAATATGAAATTGTAAATTTAGTTGCAACAGCAAATTTAGATAAAAATGTAGATTTATTTCAAGCTGCGATGCAATTTGATGATATTGAGTATGAACCAGAACAATTTCCTGGGGCAATAATACGATTATATAAACCAAAAATGACAGTGTTATTATTCAAAAATGGAAAACTTATTTGTGCTGGTGCAAAAACAGAAAATGATATTAAAAAAAGCATAACAGAAGTAAAAAAACTAGTCACAACACTTAAATCTAAATAAACCATATCCCTTTTTAAATATTTTCTTACATATATTACATTGTTAGCGACCATAGAGACAAGGAAACACCTGGTCCCATTTCGAACCCAGAAGTTAAGCTTGCCTTCGGTTTTGTATGCTCTTAGAAATCTAGGTGCAACAAAGTAGTTGCTAACATTTAATCTTATTTTTCTTTCTTAATTTTTTTAATCGTTTTATTTTTTTTAAATTAAAACATCTTTTCTTTAACTCTTTTTAATAAATTAGATATTTATTTAAATGTTTTATATTATAATATATAATACATTTTTAAAAATATTAAAAATACAAAACAATTACAACCAAAAAAATCAAACACTTATTAAAAAGGGAAAACATGAGTGACACAGAACAAAAAGAAAATGAGCAAGAAAAATCATTTTTTACAAAAAATAAAATTGCAATTATTTTAATTTTAATATTTATCCTTGCATTTGGTATAAGAGGGCACCTATTAAAATACCCATACATGTTTGAATTTGATCCATATTGGCACCTTAGAGCAACAGGATATGTAATCCAAGGAGATCTTCCAGCAAATGACCCACTTGGTTTTTATGGACAAGGAGGGACATCATATGCAGGACAACCTAAATTTTTATGGTATTTTACTGCATTTTTATATTCTGTATTTACATTAGGTGGTGCCTACAACAAATTAATATTAATAGAATTTGGAAGATGGTTGCCTGCAATATTTGGTGCACTAATCTGTGTTGGCATCTATTTTTTAGGAAAAGAAATGTACAATAAAAAAACAGGAATTGTAATGGCAATAATTGCTGCAACAATACCTGCATTTGTATATAGAACAATGGCTGGCTTTTTTGAAGAAGATTCATTAGGTTTCCTATGGATGGTTATTGGATTTATATTTTTTGTAAAAGCACTAAAAGAAATTAACTCTACAAAAAAGAATATTATTTACTCAATAATAGCTGCATTTTTCTTTATTCTCATGGCAATGACATGGCAAATGTTTTTATTAATTCCATTGGTATTAATCGCATATTTTGTACTTAATCTTATATATATGGGGATAAAACACGATACCAAACAACATTTTAGGCATTTTATAAAAACATTTTTAATAATATTTTTATTATTTACTGTAATAACAACACTTATTCAAGGGACTGGTTGGATTAAAAATACAACATCATATGTAACAAACTATTTACCAATAAATAAAGAAAATATTGCAAGACTTGAAAAAACTGCAGTATCAGAAACAGACATACTTGGAGCAACAGTTGGTGAAGAAAATACAGGAAAACAATTCTTTTTACACAAATATAACTTCTTATTGTGGGTTCCATTTGTAGTACTACCATTAATATTTTTCTATCTCATATTTTCAAAGAAAAAAGATTATTTTGCATTAATTATCTTTTCTTGGTTAGCAATTACTACATTTATGGCATGGTCTAAACTTAAATTTACTTACACTTTAGGTATTCCAATTGCATTAGGTGTTGGATATTTATTTTATATATGTTATGAATGGGCAAAAAAAAGCTCAATAACTATAAAAAGAACAACTACAATATTTTTTATATTCCTAATATTAACCTCAATTGCAGCAGGATCTCACTTTGTTACAACAAACAAACCCCCAATAGATGAAGAAATAGATTGGCAAAACACATTATTTTGGATAGATGCAAATACTCCAACAGATGCAAAAATATTTAATTGGTGGGATTATGGACACTGGATTACATTTTTTACAGACAGAAAAGCAAGTACGGATAATACCAATTCACATATGGAAGGCGATTCAGACTATGCAATGTTCATTATAACAAACGATATGAACACAAACAAAGAAATTTTAAAAAAATATGACACAGACTATTTAATTGCAGATTCTGGTTATTTCACTAGATACAACTCTTTTGCAGCATATGCCTATGTTACAACAAACTTTTCTGATCCAAAAGTAAGTAAATATATGGGTGTGGTACTTTCATGTACGCCAACAGTAACAGAAAATACAAATCAATTAAATTATAATTGTGGGGGAAACATTTTTACAAAAAATGAATTTTTAAAAATCCCTACAACATGGCAATCTCAACCATCTCAAATATTACAAGGAACACCTGTTTTTGTGTATAGATCTTCAAACAACAATGAATTATATATATTTAATGCAGCAGTAAACAACTCTACATTTGCTAAACTTTGGTTTAATGATCCAAGTGCACAAGATATTGGGGAATTGGCATATTCTAGTGGAAATGTAAGAGTATATAAAATAAATAAATCAAACTTAGATTAGAAGAAAAACTATGATAAACACAATATTATTATATCTAATTTCTATAATTTTTGCAACATTTATATGCATATTAATTACACCTAACTTTATATCTTTAATGAAACAAAGAGGATTTGTTGGGAAAGATATGAATAAACTGCACAAACCACTTGTTGCAGAACTAGGGGGTATTCCTGTATTTGTTTCGTTTGTATTAAGTTCCTTTTTTTGTATACTTTTTTCATTAAATATAATCGATTATAGTTTATTTCTTTTACTTATACTAATGATGACAATAATATTTATTATTGGAATTCTTGATGATGCATTAGGGTGGAAAAAAGGAATTAATCAATGGCAACATTTTATTTTGCCTTTACTTTTCTCTATACCTGTTATTATTTATGCAATTAGTCAAAATTTCAATTCAATATACATTCCATTTTTAGGAACATTAAATGTTGGCTATATATATGCAATTATATTAGTGCCAATAGCAATCACAGCAACAACAAATGCATTTAATCTATTAGCAGGATTTAATGGTATGGAAGCAGGAATGTCTATAATTATTTTTATAACTATATCTATATTTGCTTTATTTAAAGGAAACATAACATTATTGCTTATATTAGGAGCGTGGATTGGTGCACTTATTGGAATTTATAAATACAACAAATATCCTGCAAAAATATTTTTAGGAGATGGTGTAACATTAGTTAGTGGTGTATTAATTGGGATGTCTGCAATTGTTTTAAAATTAGAATGGCTCATTGCATTTATTTATATACTTTACATAATTGAATTCATAATAAAAGCATCACACAACTTCAAACCAGAATGCTTTGGAGTTCCTCAAAAAGATGGAACATTGGCCCCAAAACCAACAGGAGGGTCATTAACACATATAGTTATGAAAAAAGGCAGATTTACAGAAAAACAAGTAGTACATATATTTTATATATTACAAACAATAATTTGTGGGATTGCTCTTATATTCTTCTTTTTTTAAATTTAAATTGTATAATTGTTTACAATTACCTTTTTAAACATTATATTTCTAATAATTGTAACTATAAAACAAAAAAATGAAAACAAAAATGAAAACAAAGGCACAAGTTTCATTAGAAGGAATCATTGTAATAATTTTTCTTATAATATTCATTATATTATTTGAAAATTTAGCACAAAACACTGTTCAAACGATAGAAATAAGTAAAATAAAACAACAACAACAAGAAATAAATCTTTCATTATTGGAATTTATAAAATATCAAGATCAACAAATAACAAGCAACAAATTTAACATACTTGACTGGAACTCTTCATATAATATTCCAAACATAACAATACCAAGTAAAAAAATTGATTGTAATGTATCTATATCTCAAAACAAAATTGAAAGCTCTACATTGTATAACGGTGTGCCTATAATTACTACAACGAGCACCTTCATATCAAATCAAATTGAATTACCAATTGTTGCATATTGCGGACAAACATTAAACTGTTTTCTAAATGGAAACAAATTAAAATGTGAATAAAAAAATGGGAAAAGATAAAGGGCAAGTAATGGTTTTAGATATTTTATTTAGTATAACTTTGTTAATATTAATGATATTTCTTTTATCAAAAATAACAGAATTACAAATAGACAAAGAAAATACAGAAAAAGAGATTTATAAATTAAACAAAATAGGGAATATAGTATATAACAAACTAACAAATAACCAAGAAATAAATTGTTATACACATGACAATAATAATGATATACTTATACCAAACTGTTTCGGAAAAGATTCAATAATTACAAAGCAAGCATTAGGATTAACCTCTGATTACAATTGTAATTTCTCAATAACTAACTTTACTATTACAAACAACCAGTGTAACCAAACATACAATTTAAGTGATTTAAAGGCATATTATATAGTTGATATAAACGTTATTGTAAACAATACAAGAGACCTAAATAAACAAACAGTTATGAACAATATATTAAATAAAACAAACGATTTAAATATAGAAACTGGAACAATAGTGATATGGAAATGAAAAACACTATAGTAACAAAAAAAGGTTTTATTATATCAATTACAACAATATTATATGTTGCACTATTCCTTAGCTTCTTATTAATAATAATAAATTTAACAGAAAAACCAATATTTATACCTGACCAACATGCATTAGAAACAAACACAATGTATAAATATATTGAAGGAGACACTAACCAAACAGGTTCTGGAGAATACTGGTGTGTTTTACATGTTGCAGCATATGATGCAAATGAAAGTTTGCAAACACAAAGTCAAATTAATCTAAAAACATATTGTGAGGAATATAATGGAAAAAGGATTATTTAATTCAATATTTTTATTGATAATGCTTGCATTAATGGCACCAACAATCTCATTATTAAATGTAAATCAAAATATTATAGATACCTCTAAACAAATAAATGAAATTGCCCTTACTTTAGATTCAGTAATTGCAGATGGAATAAGCGATGCAGTAAAGATAGATAATTGTACTATTAATGATACAAACATAACCGCCAAAATAAACACATATATTGCAAACATAGAAAATGAAAGAAAAAAATATTCATCAATAATATGTACATATGAACTAAATGGCTCAACATCTACAAACAATTATATTGGATACATCAATCTTGCTTGTAATTCACAAAACTCAATAACAAAAATAAATATTAAAAAAAAATTATATTTTAACAAAAAGATAACAACAATTCCATCAGGAACATTATGTTATGTAAAAGTTGAAGATAATTTAGATTCAGGATACATACAAGTAGACCTAAACCAATAAATAATCATTAAAAACTAAATTGTGAAATAATACTTCCCTTGTACCCTTTGTTCTTGATCTTTTTGAGAACCTATTTTGTTTGCTCTTGGGCGTTTTGTATATTGATCTTGCCTAAATGTCATATTTTGTTCTTTCAAAAAATCATTAAAACCATTTTCTATAGAATCAATTTTATTTGCAAAACCTTGTTTACCCGGTTCTCCTTTAAACAAAAGAATTCTATCAGAAACATAATTTACAAACAAAAGATCATGATCAACAATAAATGCAGGAACTCCTTTCACAGAAACAATTGTTTTAATAATATTTGCTAAAAGCAACCTTTGCTCAATATCTAAAAATGCAGATGGTTCATCTATTAAAAAAATATCTACATTTTTTGAAAGTATATGGGCAATTGCAACTTTTTGAAGTTCACCACCAGATATTTCAGATATTTTTTTATCAAATATTTCTTCTAAACTTAATTGCTTCTTTATATATGTATTAAACACATCTGTATCTATGTCATTTCCAGAAAATAATTCAGAAACAAAAATATCTTGTGAATAATTAATGTATTGTGGTTTATAACCTACCTTTAAAGAAATATCTAAACTTAAGTTATCAGGGAAAATTTCGCCAGCTAACATTTTAATAAATGTTGATTTCCCAATTGCATTTGCACCCAAAATCCCAATAATTTCGCCTTTATTAATGGTGCCACCTTGGACTTTTAGATTAAAAGAACCAATTGTTTTTTCTAAAAATGGATATGAAACCAATGGTGTTTTTGAAAGAAATTTATCAGTCTGAGGGTTAACAAAAGAAATCTCATAATTTCTTATTCTTATATTTTCTTCTTTAAGAAAACCTTCTAAAAACTGGTTAACACCTAACTTTGTTGTTTTTCTATTTGATGAAACACCATATGCTTGCTTTTTACCAAATAAAATATAAACATAATCGCTTATGTAATCTAATAGTGCTAAATCATGCTCAATAAATAAAATAGAATTGTTCGGATTAACCTTTTCTCTTAACAAGTTTGCTATCTTAAACCTTTGCTTAATATCTAAAAATGTAGAAAACTCATCAAAAAAATAAAGGTTTGCATCTTTAAGAAGAGTTGCACCGATTGCAACTCTTTGAAGTTCTCCACCACTTACTTCTGAGGGTGTTTTATACAAAATATCTTTCAAATCTAATTCAGAAACAATTTTTTCCAAATCCTGTTTTGAAGAATTAACTTTAGATAACAAATCAATAATTTTATCATGAAAAACTAAAGGAATATCTTCAATCTTTTGTACTTTATATGCTATATTTACAGACTTATTTTTTAAATCAATAAAATGTTTTTGAAGTTCCTTTCCTCTAAAATATTCAATAACTTTATCAATATCTCCTTTTTCATTATAGTTTCCTAAATTAGGAACAAGTACACCAGAAAGAATGTTTAATGAAGTAGATTTACCTGCACCATTTTGACCAATAATCCCTGTAATTACACCTTTTTCCAGAAAAGGAATTGAATATAATCTAAATGAATTCTTTCCATATTGATGAAGAGGAGAACCCATTTTAATACCAGTATTTATTATATTAATTGCTTTAAATGGACATTTATTTGGGCAAATCCCACAACCAGTACATAATTCTTCATTTATAATTGGAGGAACATTCTCTTTAACAACAACAATTGCATCTTGCCCCATTCTTACAACAGGACATGATCTTTGACATAAAAAATTACAGGATTTAGGTTGACATTTATCTTTATCAATAATTGCAATACGTGTATATTCAGGCATAAAAATCATTCTTTTAAAAACTATTTCATCAAAGCATTATATTCTTTCTCAGAAATATTTGCACCTAAAAACTTAATTTCTTCATAATTAAGTCTAAAATAATAAATTAAATCTGCTGTATATTTATTTGATCTTGCAATAATCTCTAAAAAAGGAAGATGGTATTTCTGAATTATGTGCTTGGAACAATAATACCTCTCTCTTACTTTATCTACAACTTTTGCTTTCAAATCTCTTTCCTTTTTATTTCCACTCATTGTTTTTAAATATGTTGGGAAAACAAATGGTTTATATCCTATATTTTTTTCTGGAAATTCTTTTGAATAAGCAATACCTATTGTTAAATAGTCTAAAATATATTTTAAAAGAGTCCAATTTTGAGAATAAATTCTACCTAAATAAATATCTGCTTTACTTAACTTTTGTAATGCATTATTAAGATTATGTGGTTCTTTATACTGCCTTGGTATATTCTCTTCAACCCAAGACATCAACATCTTCCAATCAACATCCATTGAATCAACTACACTTTTTGTTTCATAAAAATCTTTTGCATAAAAAATTTTTTGCATAATCTTAAAGATGTCTTCATCTTTTTGTCTTTCACCTAAATTTTCTACATCTTCTAATGTTATTTTTTTAGATAGACTGAGAGTGCCTAAATCAATCAACAATGCCCTAACATCATTTTTTGCTTTCTCAACCAAAAGGTCAATTGCAGGCAAATCATAATCTATATCTTCTTTATCACAAACTTCTTTTGCAAACTTCTTTAATAACAACTTGTTTGGAAGACTAAACTTAACTTGTTCACACTTAATAAACAAAGATTGTAACTTTTTATCTGCATAAGGATTATTTGCAATCAAAATAATAGGTTGTTTTGTTTTATCTAAAATCTTACTTAATTCTGATAAACAACCATAATCTTCAGATCCTCTTTTATCCGAAATTGCATCAATCTCATCTATAATAATTACTCTTGTTTTCCCAAACAATGTCTTAGATGTACTTGCAATCAGAATAAGCTGAGCCATCATATCTTTACCTCTATCATCAGATGCATCTGTAAAATACATTTCCCAGCCCATTTCTTTAGAAAGAAGAGTTGCAGCCAATGTTTTACCTATACCTGGTTCACCAAAAATAAATAATGGTTTCTTATGATCTTTTGCCCACATTTTTATTTGTAAAATCTCTTTTTTATGGCCTATTATTTCATCCAAACTTTTTGGAGTATACTTGTTTATAAAATTTTGCATATATGTTATTTATGTGTAACAATATTTAAAAATAAATCATTAGAATAATAATATGTGATAACACATGATAACTGTAAAACAAACAAACAACTTCAAAAAAAGTTTAGAAATAATTTCTTCTCTTATTCAAGAAACAAACATTAGATTTAAAGAAGATGGAATATACATACAAGCAATAGATAAAACACAAGTATTACTGATTGACTTCAAAATGTCTAAATCTGTTTTTGAAACATATAATGTAGAACCAAACTATATTGGTGTAAATTTACTAGAAATCTATAATATAATTGCAAGATCTTTTGAAAAAGACAAAATACAAATAGATCTAAAAGAAAATTTTTTAGAAATACAACTAAATGGGCAAATACAGAGAAAATTTAATATTTCATATATTGAAACAGGAAAAGATGTTGTATCTATTCCTGATATAAAATTTGATGTTATATTTAACATAAATGCACATTTATTAAAAGAAATACTAAAAGATGCAAGTTTAATTGGAAATACAATAATATTCAAAATACAAAATCAAAAATTAATAATAGAAACACAAGGCGAAAAAGGGAAAATAGAAACAACAATACCTAAAATTAAAATAAAATCAAAGAAAGATAGTGTTATTTCTAAATATTCATTAACATATTTAAAAAATATAACAAAATCAATGGATGGAGAAAACGATATTGTCATAAAACTCAGTGAAGATTCACCATTATTATTTGAATATAATTTGTCAACAGATATAAAAATAGAACTATATTTAAGTTCAATGTTAATTTAGGAAAAAATAAAAAAAACTAAATAGAAGGCTTTAAAGAAATACCATTCAAATGTTTAACCCTCTTTAAAAGATCTTCTTTTTTCTTACAATCTTTTAAAGCTATATGTAAAACATCCCAAATTGTTTTAACTGGAATAATCTCTATCTTCCTTGCTACTTCTTCATGTAAAACAACATCTTCTAAATTAGAAGCAGGAATAATAACTTGCTTAATCTTTGCATCAACTGCAGCATTTATCTTTCCAGTAACACCACCTATTGGAAGAACCTCTCCTCTTACAGATAAAGAACCAGTCATTGCAAGATCTTGATTAATTGGAATACCTTCCAAAACAGAAATAACTGCAGTAGCAACAGAAATAGATGCAGAATCACCTTCTACATCATAGGTTTGTAAAAATTGGATATGAATATCATAATTTGCTATATCTTTACCTGTTAACTTCTTAAAAATTGCAGAAACATTTGAAACAGATTCTTTTGCAATTGTTCCTAATTTTCCAGTAGCAACAACTCTTCCATGTGTTCTTGATTGTGCAGGAGTTATTTCACATTCAATTGGAAGAACTACACCTGCCATGCTCTCTCCAACAACAGCAAGACCATTAACTCTTCCTTTCTCATAACCTTTTGTTTTATAAATATCATAATCTTTTTTAAAATCCATTAACTTCTTAACCATTTGTTCTTCTAAAGTTGCAGAAATCTTTTTAGCTTCAATAACTTCTTTTTTTGTAACATAAGATAAACCTTTTTCAATAGCAACATCCCCAGCAGCTCTTATTAAACCACCTAACTCTCTTAACTTTAAAGATAAATGATTCTTTCTTGTTGCCATCATTCTTGCTTCAAAAATAATTTCATCAACAGCCTCTTTCTTAAATGGAGGTATCTTTTTGTCTTTTGCAATTTCTTGAGCAACAAACTGTACATATTTATTTCTGTTTTCAACAGTATTTGGAACATCTAAATTCATATGACATTCATAACCAGAACCTCTGATTCTAGATCTTATTGCAGGATGTACTCTTTCTAAATCTTTATAATTACCTGCTGCTACTAAAATAAAATCACAAGGCGCTGGTGTTGTTCTTACATTTGCACCACTTGATCTTTCACTTTGACCTGTTATGCTATATTTCTTCTCTTGAATAATAGTTAATAACTCCTGTTGAGATTCAGGAGACAATGTTGCAATCTCGTCAATAAATAAAACACCACCATTTGCTTTATGGATCATTCCTGGAATAACTCTTTCATGTGCAGGAGTGCCTAAACCACCTGTTTGTAAAGGATCATGCAAAACATCACCTAACAATGCACCTGCTCTTGCACCAGTGGCATCTATAAAAGGAACTTGCTTTTTGTTGGAATTGTCAACTAAAACTTTAGGGATACCTAACTTTTCTTTTTTAATCATTTGAGTACTAAGAGAAAAACCCATAGTTAAAAAACCAGATAACAAAAGAAGAGCTGCAAAAATAACGTCTGAAACAATTTTTGCTTGCCATAAATATATAGAAAAAATAAGCCAAAATAGAGGAAAAATAAAACCTAAAATTTTTATTGTACTTCCACTTTTCATTGCACTAATCTTAGCTTGCTCTACAATTTTTTTACCTTCACCAGCAGGAACTTCTTTAATAATTGGTGTTTGTGGATCTTCTGGATTTGGAAAAACAACAATATCTTTTAAAGCATCTGCAGGCAAAATCTCTGCCAAAGCAGAAGCAACCATAGATTTACCAGTACCTGGATAACCTATTAACATTATATGCCTTTTCTGTTTTGCTGCCTTTTTAATCAAATTAATAGCATTTTCTTGGCCAATAACTTGATCAATCATTTTTGGAGGAACAACTATTTCAGAAGTATCTGTATAATCTAAAGGCTTAGTTTCTGTCACTTTTTTTACTAACTTTTTATTTTTTAAAGTTTTTTTTACATTTTTAGAGGTCATATATAATTAACAACATCTTTTTAAAACAAAAATAGTTTTCAATTAAAACCAAAGTTTTAATATAAATATAATATAAATAAAAACATTTAAAATAAGATTGTTTTTAAAAACAAAAACAATTATTGACACATTGGAATATCACACATATCTCCAATACCATCTTTATCTGTATCCCATTGGAGTGGATTTGGAGTAGTTGGGCAATTATCTACATTATTTAAAATACCATCATTTTCTGCATCTTGATCACAGGCGTCACCTATCCCATCTTGATCATAATCTCCTTGTCCAGGATTTATATCATCTGGACAATTATCACAAAGATTGCCTAAACCATCACCATCACTATCATTTTGATCTGGATTTTGAACAATTGGGCAATTATCAGGAACAGTTTGACCAGGACATTGATCATTATTTAAAGGAAAACATAACAAATCATTATCGGCATCATAATCACAAGCATCACCAACATTATCACCATCTGCATCTGGTTGAACACCATTTACTTTTGGATTATACACTGTTGGGCAATTATCAAAATCATCTTGAACATTATCTGCATCTTGATCAATATCACAAGCATTACCTATACCATCATTATCATCATCATTCTGATCTGGATTCCAATTATATTGACAATTATCACAAACATCTCCATAACCATCGCCTTCTGAATCTTCTTGATATGGATTATTATCCCATGGACAATTATCCACAGTATCTGGCACCCCATCTCCATCAGTATCAGGAATCAATGGTGCATAATC
>DAOPNM010000003.1:0-28489 GCA_035357435.1 archaeon
TGGATAACTTGAACCACAACATATACCATTGCTAGCATTACCTGTTGCTTTAATATAACAATTGTTAAATAATATATTGTTAGAATAGCAATGACCTATAAAAAAAGAATTTGCATTATCTCCAATGGTTATTAAATTAGAATCAATAATTGTAATGTATGCTGCGTTATGGATAGAAATAGCCGAGGCTATTGCAATAATATTACAATTTTTAGTAAGAAAATAGGTGCTATCCCCTGTATACACACCTGTATTAACATTTATTATAGAATGGCCATTACAATCTAAAGTAACATTGTTGGCACCTATATTAAAACAGGTTTCTATTCCCTGCCCATCTATGTCTTGTGCTAATACATATGTAGTATTGCTTCTGCCTAAGTACCCACATTGATTTATATCACAAGGAGAGGATGTACATTGACTTGGTGGAATACCAGTAACATAACCAGTTATTTTTAAATTGTCATTCATGTTTGTTGTTGTTAAAAATGAAAATAAGAAAATTATACCAAATATTGTTAAAATTAAGGCTATTACATAAGATGTTGTCTTTTGCCTTATTTTTTGCTGATTTTGTTTGTTATTAATAATATCTTTTTCCTGTTGTTTGGATATTATAGTTTTTTGTGTATTTTCTTTTTTGTAAACCATATTTTCTTTGATTTTATATTTTTTTATTATAAAAAATAGAACCCAAACAATTTATATATATTTCGTCAGAGGTTTCAAATCTATTTTTGTTATTTCAGTCTATATGTTATATCAAAAAATCGGAAAATATAAAAAAATAAACTATTGCAAAACATTTGAATCTGCTAACTCTTTCTCAAAATCATCTATATATTTTTGAATATCATCTAAATCAGGAAACAAAAACTTTTCAATTAAAACTAATGCTTTCTCTATATCTTCTGCAGATTTTAATTTTACAATAATAGATTTATTTGAGGCATCTAAATATATACTTGTTTCCTTTAATTGTGGATCTGGATACTCAACTAACAAAGAACTTTGTTTTTTACTTAAAATACTTAAACAGTCTTGTGCATTAAAATCTTGATTCATTTTATAATCTCCTAAACTTGCTTGACATGAAGTTACATCACCATTATTATTTAAACCTATTAACACAAAATCCACTTTTTTTTCACCAGCACCTTCTTTTACACCAAATATTTTTCTTAATTGGATTATAGGTGGTGCAATAGTTGATATATAATTTAGATCATCTTCATTATAATAAAACCCTAATGTAAAATTAATGTCTTTTGAAATAACATTAAATGCATCAGGTATACTAAAACCATTTGAATAAATTGCAATTCCTGATTCATTATCAGTAAAAGAATATTTATTTTGTAAACTATAATTATATATAATTACACCAACAATTAAAGAAATAGATAGAATAATTATAATATTTACTATCAACTTTGTTTGTTTTTTTACAAACTTACTTCTTTTAACTTCCTCTTCTGTTTGAGATGCAGATTGCTCTATTTGTTCTTGTTGATCAAAACTTTTTTCTTTCTGTGTTTTTTCCATAAATAATCTTTTTTATTTTATTTATATTTTTATTAATATCATTATTAACATTTACTTTATAAAAAACAACATCTTTCAAATCCAAATTATTTGAAACATAATTTGTTTCTTGACAAAAAACATTATCCTCAATTTTGGTTATAGGATATCTTCTTTCATTCAATCTTTTTCTTATATCCTTTGGAGAGGCACGTAATTCAAAAACAAAATCAAATAACTTAAGATTTTGTTTATTTAATTCACACCATAAATGGCCTTCACAAATTATGTTTTTATAACTATTTTGTAAACAAAATTTTTTAAAAGCACTATTTAATTTAGGGATAGAAACAACATACTCATTTTGTTTTGTATAACTTCCTAAATCATTTTTTTTACAAAACTCTTTATCATTCAAAATAATATATTTATTATTTAAAACCTTTTTTAAAGTTTTTGAAATAGTTGTTTTTCCAGTACCAGGAACACCAGTAATTAAAATAAACATACCTATCTCAATCGAACACTCTCTAAATTTTTTATTGCAACAGCATTAAGATGGAACTTTTGAGAAACTGTTTTTGCAAAATCTTGACATGCATTTCCATGATTTACAATTATTGTTGATGGCTTATCTTTTAAATTATTAATATAACTAAGAAGCTCTTGTCTATTTGCATGACCACTAAATGCATCAGCAGTAACAATATTCATTTTTACATCTATATGTTTTGCTTTACCTTGCTCATCAGTTATTAAAAAAGACCTTAAACCTTTTTGTAATTTCCAACCCATAGAGTCTTTTGCTTGATACCCAACAAACACCAATGTGTTTTTTTCACTATCTGCTAATTTATAAAAATAACTAAGTGATGGCCCTCCTGTCAACATACCAGAAGATGCAATAATTACAGAACCAGGATTATCTAAAACATTCTCTCTGGAATTCTCTGCATTGTCTACAGATACAAACAAAGGGGACATAAATGGAGAATTATTATGAAGAACTCTTGTTTTAATTGTATGTCTTAAATACTCTGGATAAACAGTATGTATTGCTGATGCTTCTCTTGTCAAACCATCTATATACACCTTATCTACATTCAATTTTCCTCTTCTTTTATATTCTTCCAAAACAAGCATAACCTCTTGTGCTCTTCCAACAGAAAATGCAGGAATTAATGTTATTCCTCCTTTTGCAGCTGTGTCATTAATTGTTTGGATAAGTTGTTCTTCTACAATACTTCTATTAGACACTTCTTTTTTATCTCCATAAGTACTTTCAATAATCAATGTTTCTAACCTTGGAAAATCCATATCAATATTATTTAATAGCCTTGTAAAACCATATTTTATATCTCCAGAATATACAAGATTATGTTTACCAGCACCTATATGCAAATGTACAGAAGAAGAACCTAAGACATGCCCTGCATTATAAAACGTTAACTTTACATCTGGTGCAATATTTGTAACTTCTCTATAATTTCTTACAATACAATGTTTAATCGTTTGTACAACATGTTCCTCTGAAAAAAGAGGTTCTTTTCCAGAAGAAACATTTACATTTATTGAATCAAATAAAAGTAAAGCCATTAAATCTCTTGTTGGTTCGGTACAATAAACAGGACCATTATAGCCTACCTTAAACAAATATGGTAAAAAACCAATATGATCTATATGTGTATGAGAAATAACAACAGCATCTAATTCTTCTAATGGAAATCTTAATACTCCTAAATAAGGAAACTCTTCATTCTTATCTGCTTGATTAATCCCACAATCTAATAAAATTTTTGTATCTGGTGTTTCTAAAAGAATAGAACTTCTTCCAATTTCTCCGAAACCACCTAATGCAGTCATTCTTATCCAATCTTTTGAACTAACAGGAGGAGAATAAATTTTTTTTGCAACATCTTTTAAAAAAGTTTTTCTTTCAGAAGTGTTTTTATAAATAAAACTTCTTACTTTCTTTAAAATATCAGAATCATCTGTTGGGGCTCTAATAATTTTTGGAATCCAATTTGTGTTATAAATGATCTCTTTTGAAACCACCCCTTGTTTTCCAATAACAACACCTGGTTTAAGAGCTTCAATAACAACCTCGCCAAAAATTGAATCAAAATAAATATTTTTTACGCCTGCATCTTGAGGAATAAGCTTTGTAATAATATTATATGCTTCTGAAACATCCATTAAAGATGTTTTCTCTGTACGAATATTAATTTTCTTCTTAAAATAATCAGCAATATCCCCAATTATCTTTTTATCATCAAAATAAATTTTTGGATCTGTTGTATATATTCCTATTTCTGGTCCTTCTGGTTCAATTTTGGAATATGGTAAATTCTTTTCATCCAATTTATTGCTAATTTCCTTCTTTATATCACAAAATAAATCATTCATCATTTATCACTAACTTTTAAAATTTATTTCAAAAAAAGCTTTAACAAATCAAATTTTAATTAAAAATAAATATAACAAAAACAAAAAAGAAACTATTTATCAAACTTCTGTAATGGTAATTCCTGAACACCATTTTTATCAATAACTACAACTTTAATTCCATCCCCACCAGAAAAAATATCTCTTTTCTTTGCAAAAGAAATTGCATCTTTTGCTAACTCTATTGCATCTTTCACTAAAATGTTTGGTTTATAACTTTTATCTAAAATGCTTGCAACTAATTCTGATCCAGAACCAGTAAATGTAAACTTTGTTTCTTCAGTTATTCCCCCAACCATATCTAAATTATATAAAAAAAAAGTGTTATTGGAATATCCACCTAAAATAAACTGTGTATAAAATGGAACCATTCTACTTGAATTTAAAACATTTGACAAAAGAGTAACACAAGATTTTGGGCTCATTGGTCTTTTGTGTTCTAATTCATATAAATTTGCTTGATTTTGTAAAAATCTAACTAAAATTAAGGCATCCCCAACGCCTCCTGCAATAGTTAAAGCAATATTATCATTTATTTTATATATCTTTGTAGAAGACTCATTTGCACGCATGTGGCCAATTGTAGATAAACTATCTGCAGCTAAAACTATTCCATCTTTGGCAACAATACCAACTGTTGTTGTTCCTCTTTTAACTTCTTCAGTCATAATTTTCTTCACCTAAACTATGATTATGCTCTGATTTTTTATAAATCTCAGAATATTTAATGGTATCTACATTTGTAACATCAAAAACTAAATGAGAAAAAAAATGTTTGAAATCAGATAATCTTGAAAATAGATCATTTGTACACATTATTTCTAATTCTTTGTCTTTTAAATTAAATGTAATTGTATCTTTTGGTAATGATGAAAAATATGTGTCTAAAAAACATTGAATCTTGTCTTTATCTTGTGTATAAATTTTATTTATTGTTACTGTATACTCTAAATCTCTTCCTGCAAATGGTGGATTTAAATCTATCTTTACTCTACCACCAGAAATACTAATTATTTTTCCTGATTGATCACCAAGATTTATTTGCATACCTACTTCTGGGGTAATATTTTCCTTCTTAAATTCAGAAATTGGCAATATTCTTGTATTTTGTGGGTCTCTATCACCAAAAGCATTATCTTTTGTTAAAGAAAAGGTTTTTGTATCTCCTTCCTTTAAATTTTTTATATTCTCTTCAATAGAGGGTAAAAGGTCGCCTGTTCCAAAAATCTTAACTAATGGTTTATATATCGCCTTTGGATTAAGATTATTCTCTTTTGCTATTTTTTCAAAAGTTGTATCTAAAACCTCTTTTGTATTATTATCTTTTAAAATAAGGTCTAATACTATAACATCATTTTTTTGCATCATTATTCTCATTTTTCATTTATTTTAGATATCATTGATATAACATAAACAAAATTTAGTTTATAAAACAGAATATCAAAAACAGATTTTATATAAAATATAAGTATAAATCAATTTAAAAAGGTTTTCTTTTAACCATAAATTATTAAATAAAAATTATTTTTAACAAAAAATAAATATATTAAAAAAGAGGTGAAATAAAATGGCAAACAAACCAACATTAACACCAGAGCAAATAAAAAAATTAAAAAAAATGGAAGAAGAATATAAAAAACAAGAAATTTTAAAAAAACAAAAAACAAAAGAAAGAGAAAAAAAAAGCACATTAACAAGAAAAACAGAAAGAAGAAAAAAAGAAATATTACATAGATATGCATAAATTAGTTGTTTAACACAAAAACAAAACTTACTTTCTTATTTTTATTTAAATATTTGTCAACAACTCTTTATTTGGAAAAAAATATTTTGAAAACTTTTGAAAACATATGGACAACTATGAAATTGCACAAAAAATAATAGAAATAAACAACTTTAAAGAACTAAATCCACCACAAAAACAAACAATTAACTATATTGGAGAAAACTTAATAGTATGTACACCCACTGCATCAGGTAAAACAACAATCTTTGAAATGTTTTTGATTGATTGCTTAATAAATAAAAGAAAAAAAGCAATTTATGTCTCACCATTAAAAGCACTAACATCTGAACATTATTACGATATTAAAAAAAAGTTTGAAAAAGAATTTAATTGCAAAGTTGGATATTCCACAGGCGATTTAGACGCATCAGTTAAGCATTTAGAAAATTATGATATCCTTTTTCTAACATATGAAAAATTTGATTCTGTTGTAAGACACAAACCTAACTGGTTAAAAGAAGTTGGGCTAATTGGAATTGATGAAATCCATGAAATCGGGAATGATAGAGGGGCAACATTAGAAATAGTTATTACACAAATAAAACAGAACTATAAAAACATAAAAATATTAGGACTATCTGCAACCATTGGAAATGCAAAACAACTTGCAGAATGGTTAGATGCAAAACTTATTGAAAGTAATTATAGACCTGTACCATTAAAGATAGGAGTATTTTATGATAACAAAATATATTTTGAAGATGAACAAATCACACTAAGTGATGCAAAAAATTCAGATATAGGGATTGTTATAAAAGACACACTAAAAAAACAAAAACAAATAATTATTTTTTGTAACTCTAGAAAAAATACAATGTCATTTGCACAAAAATACTCTAAAATAGTAAAAGAACATTTATCAGAAAAAGAAATAGAAAAACTAAGAAAAATTGCAGAAGATGCAGGAAATGCATTAGAACAACCAACACAACAATGTTTAGAATTATATAATGACCTACTTTCTGGCGTGGCATTCCACCATGCAGGATTAGTTCACACACAAAGAAAAATCGTAGAAGAAGAATTTAAAAACAAAAACATTAAAGTAATATTTGCAACACCTACATTGGCGGCAGGAATAAACCTTCCTGCATTCAGAGTATTAATACACACTGTTTTTAGATATGAAAATTATGGAATGGTGCCAATACCAATAAATGAATTTTTTCAAATGGCAGGAAGAGCAGGTAGACCTAAATATGATGATAGAGGAGAAGCTATTGTAGGGGTAAATAGAGAAAGCGATATTCAAAAAATATTTAATACATACATCTATTCTGGACCAACAGACATAGAATCACAACTAGCAAAAATAAATTTATTAAGAACACAATTGTTGTCAATAATATTAATAAATGAACTAAAAACAATTGAAGATATACAAAAATTTATTTCAAAAACATTTTATTACCACATATTTGGAAACACAAAAGAAATTAGAGAAAATATTTATGAAATAATAAATGAATTTAAAGAATTCGGATTTTTAGAAATAAAAGAAAACAACAATATTCAAATAACAAAACTAGGAGAACAAATTTGCTATTTATATATTGATCCATTATCTGCATATAACATAATACAAGATCTAAACATAAAAAATAGTAAAAAACAATTAACTGAAAAAGATTTAATATACACAATATTAAATACAACAGAAATGGCACCTTACCTTCACTACAAACAAGATACAGAAGATGAATTGTTTTCAACATTGGAAGACATAAAACAAAATATATTTTTTGATTATGAAGATTTATATCTTCTTTCAAAAATAAATGAAGCAGAAATGCTAAATGAATGGATTTCTGAAACACAAGAAAATAAATTAATAGAAAAATTTAATACCACACCAGGACAAATAAGAAACATAATATTAAAAGCAGAATGGATATGCCATTGCATAATTGAAATTGCAAAATTTACACAAACAAAAAACCTTAAACTTATTTATGATTTCAAAAAAATAGATACCAGACTAAAATATGGAATAAAAGAAGAACTAATACCATTGGTACAATTAAAAGGAATTGGAAGAATAAGAGCAAGAAAATTATATAATGCAGGAATTAAAAATATAGGAGATATCTCTAAAAATCCAGAAAAAATAGTAACCATTTTAGGAAAAATTGGTATAGAAATATTAAAAGAACTAAAAATAGATTATCAAAAAGAAGGCACACAAAAAACATTTTAAAAAAAATTACCATTTCAAACTATTTGGATTTAATTTATTATATTCTATAATTTCTTTTTTGTGAGAACTATCTAAATATTTTAAACATTCATTATATAGTTCATTCAAAACAAGTTGAGGATCTTTTACATCAGTCATACGACTATAGATAATATCATGTATAACTTTAAAAAAAAATCTAGGAGAAACTTTATCCTGGCGAGTTTTACGTGCTAAAATATCTATATCTAAGGGGATAACTCCTTCTTTTTCTTTAAAACCAGCAAACAAATCTATTGCACTGTATCCTTTATTATACAATTTAGCAATAATCTCACCAACCTCTCTAATATTTTGATGAGAATATGATATTTTATTTGGATAAAACTTAGAACCTTTTATTGTGCCTCCAAACAATGGAGAAATCAACATCCATTCACCTTCTGGATGTTCCTTTGTTGGTATTTTTACAACATCCATTTTCGGGATTAATGGTTTTCCTGAACTTAATTTTATTTCTCTTAAATCAGATATGACTTTTTTATAATCTCCTGCTAATGCATCATTAATTGGATTATTAAACCTTTTAATTGCTACTCTTTTTACACTATTATCTTTAAAAATAACTCTTCCTATGTATATTTGGCCTATACTTCCTTTCCCAAGCAAAATATTATTACCAATTTTATCTTTAGAAAAATTTATACGCTTTATATCTGATGAACTAAAAATTTGAGGTGAAGAAAACTTGCGTTTGGCATCAAATCTATCATTCTTTTTAAAATACACAGCACGGTGTGCTTTACGTAAATTTAGTTGTGGCATAAAATATCATTTATAATTATAAAAATATACTATATAAAACACTTTTAAAAATTATTCTTTTAAAAAATGAGTTATAACAATATTAAAAACAATATTAAAAACAATTGCAGTTAACCAATAAATTCTTGTTTAATTAATTCTCTTAAAACAACAGTAGCATACTGACCTTTGTCTAATCTAAAAGAAACAACAGCTTTCTTTTTATGTTCATTCAGTTCATCAGCAGAAATTTCATGCAACATTAAATCTTTTGCTTTTATACGCAATAGTCTCCAATCACCTTTTGAAGAAAGAACACCATAATCTTTATTATAAAAATCTTTAAAAGAAACTCCTTCTTTAGATAAAACCTCTTTCTCTAAATCTCCTGCAAGACCATCTGAAAAAACAGATTCAAAACCAAACAGTGGAAGATAAACTTCTCCATCTATAATTTTATCCCCAGAAATTGGTTGTAAACCATATCCTTTTTCAAACCTTAAATTAATTAACTCATTAAAAAGATAAGATTGATATGCATGAATAAAAAGATACTGAATAGACTTTGGTAAAACCTTAAGTGCACCAAGATAATCGTCAGGATGATTTGCTAAATAATTTAAAATGGCTCTTTCATAACCAGTTTTTGTTGGAAAATGTGCAGCATGCTTCTTAAAATTTAAATCATTAGCCAACTCTTTTCTTGCATTTTTTATATCTTCCTTCTCAAGTTCATTAACATATGTTAAATATAAAAGAATACCATCTTTATATTCTTTTTTTAAAAAATGTTTCCCTACAACATGTGTAATCTCTCTTACACCACCAAATCTTTGTTCTCCAAAATAATTAATCAAACCATTTTTTTCTATTTCAGAAAATGCATGAAAAACAATTTGTTCTATTTGGCCTTCAGAAAAATCAATATTTCTAATTGTAACAACAAACTTATTTTCTAACAAATCCCCAATTTCAATTCGCTTATCTGACCATTGAGGATTATATAATTTAATATCTCTAAAAAAACAAATAGAAATCCTTTCTAGAGAAGGATCGTATATTGAAATTCTTTGAGAAGTAATTGCACGTTTATCTTTTAGCCCAGCATAATTTATTCTTTGTTTACTTATTCTTAAAAATCTTGCAATTTTATTTATAGCAGTAGTTGTTGAAAGATTATATTTCTCCAAATCTAAAATCAAAAATTGGTTATCACCTTTCTTTTGAAAAACCCCATTCCAATCAATATCCTCTACTTTCTTATTAGGCAAATACAAAACATCCGTTTCATAATTTATTCCTATTTCTGAAACTAAAAAATCTTCAGCATATTGCTTAATACGACCACCCAATCCTGGTGTTGTTGTAATATATTTAAAATTCATAAAATTTATCCATTAAAATAATATTATGTGCAATGCTCTTTAGGCCTGCCCAAGAAATATTGTTTTTAATAAAACAAATTAATTTTTTTTGCCCCATAAAAACTATCTATATCTCAAAAGAGCACCTAATCCACCAAATGTTTCAAAAAATGTTTTTCCTTCTTGTGTTTCTGTAGATACTAAAACAACTTGTGTACCCATATTTCCTGCAACTTCTGTAAGATATTCATAAACATCTAATTCTTCTATAAACTCTGCATCAACATCACAATCAGGACATTTTTTTTCAAATGATGTTTCCTTCATTAAAGAAGCATCTTTTACAATATCAAATATGTTTTTTTTACAAGATGGGCATTGGTATTTTATGACTAACCAATCTAAATCTTCTGATACAAGAATTGTTTCTGCTTTCCCTAACTTTAATGCAGTCATTACTTCTGTATAACCATATGTTGCCAATTGATCTTTTGCAACTTGTGTTATAAACTTATTTATTAAATTTCTTTCTTTAACAAATCCTACTTCCTTTAACAACTCAGAAGATCTATTAATGATTTCTTTAATTCCTGTTTCATCAGTATACCCTGTATCTACCTTACCAATAATCATATCTTTTATTCTATGATCTAAATCAGCATGTTCTAAAAAAAATTCTTTAGAATTCCCTGGTCCACCAACAATAATTCCTTTTAATTTGGGCATATTTACAAAAATACTATTTACTTTATCTCCAACTCTTTTAAAAAAATCTTCTGCAGCTTTCTCTCTTAATCTTTCAAATCTTGCAGCTGACTGCCCACCTGCACGAAATTTCCCAGGAACACCAGATGTTTCATGACCTAAAATTTCTTGGGATTTGCCTCGTAAAACTCCAATTGTTGCTTCTCTTTTATCAATTACAATTAATCCAAAAACATCCTCAGTAGTTATCATCTCATCTAATGGTGCTGTATGAAAAGCTGAATCACACCAATATAATTTTGTTGTTAATCTTTTAGGTGGCACCACTTCCATCAAAATAATATTTGACTTTGAAGGAACAGGAGAAACTTCTCCTGAAAAAAGAACAAGACCAGTTTCTGGTAATTTAAAATCAATTTGTTTTAAATAATTCATTATTCTTCTTAAAGCACCTTGTACATTTTTACGTGTTTGCTGACTTTTTATATTTGCAGATTGACTAATTTCATCAGTTAACTGTTTCATTACAGAACTTCTATCTGCATCAGGAGGAAGATATAAACTAATTAATTGAGTACCTTGGCCTTTATACTGTTTAATAATTTTTAACTTTTTTTTTAATAACAAAACTTGATTTTCATCTACATCCATAATTACACCTTATAAAAAAGAAAAAAAGAAAAAAAGAACTATACTGTTTGGATATAAAACAAACTCTTTACTTTATTTTGTGGATAGTTATAAACTACAATAACTGAAGGAAATTCAAGAATATAATCACCATTCTTTGCTACAGAATAACCAAATTGCTCAGAAATAGATTCATTGAAAACAAATGGATATTGCTGTTTTAATTGATCTATATTTTCATTAGAAACATATGAGATATTAGGCATTCCTGTCATATATTCTATATACCCATCCAAAATAGGGTCTGTATTTGCTTTTAATGCTGCAACTAACGCAATCTTTTTATCTTCAGGGCTATTATTTCCAATTGGTGTCAATGAAGAACTTATTGTGGCAATCATTAAAACTGCAATAAGCACAATTAATGCAATAATTCCTACTGTAGAGACACTTGTGTTTTTTTTTGTACTAACTGATTTACTTGGTTCTTGTTTTTTAGATTCAACAACAATTTGTTTTTTTTGCACAGGTGATTTTTTCTTTAGTTGTTGCTTCCCTTTTTTCTTAACATTTTTTTTAACAACCATATTTTTCACTCCTTTTTTAATTTAATCAGAATCCCTAAGATCAGATAATAGGGCTTTTTCTTGATAAGGAAAAATTATATTTATATCATGTTTAATTTGATTAATATAAAAATCTGGTTTAAAACTATCTTTTGATTTATAAAAGACACAACCTAAATCAATATATTTTATTTTTTTATTATTCTTCATAATTACTTTTTTAATATCATTCCCTGTTGCTTCAAAAATATCATCAATCAAAAGAATGTTCCCTTGAAGCTCTCCATACATATCATAAAGAAACGAAATATTTTTATCAATTATATAATTCTTTTTATCTGTCATGTATTTTGCAGAAATTATTCCTAATGGAACACCCAATACACCAGATAATATTCTACCAAGCAAAAGGCCACCACGATTAACTGTTATTATTGCAAAATATTTTTTATTGGAAGCCATTATCTGTTTAGCTAATTCCATAGATAAACTTTCAAATTCATTCCAAGATACAAGATACATATTATATTTTAATAATATAAATATATAAAAAGGTATAGTATAAACTATATATATATAAATAAAAATAAAAAATGCAAAAAAAATATGCAGAAATCAAAAAAAGAAGATATCATGGATAATTTTCAAGAAATTGATAAAAAATATTCAATAAAAATATCTTCACTCATAAATCAACTAAAAAACACAAAATCAGAAAAAGAAAAAAAAAAAAAATAAAAAAAAAAAATAAAAAAAAAAAAAAAAAAAAAAAAAATATTAAAACAAATAAAAGATATAAAAAATAAATATATATTAAAATTAGATGGAAAACATGAAACCAAAAAAATATATAAAAAAAATAGGGAAAGAAAGGGAAATAAAAAGTTATAGAGAAACAAAGAAACCAGATACAAACAAAACATTTGGGAAAATAAATACAATATTAGAAAAATGCAAAGAACCAAAAATTCAAAGATTTATTGAAAAAGAAATAGAAGAAAGAATTATTAAAAAATATGGAGACCTATCAAACTATATTGTATTAGACACAAAAGAAAAAAAATTAGCAGCAATAAATTTGTTTATTTATAAATACGGAGAACAATATATCCAAGAACATAATATAAAAAAAATAAAAAAAAGCGACATTAAGGAAATTATTGAATATGCATTCCAAGAATTTGAAGAATATATAAATACTGCAAAAAAAAATTATAAACAATAAAATTACATAAAACTTTCTATATCTTTATTTTTTTTATCCTCTTTTTCTTCAAAAGATCTAGCAAGACCTGACAAAGAAACTTCTAAATGTGAATCTTGAGATTTCTTTTGTCTAACTTTAAAGAAAACAGGATAAGAACTAGCTTCACCAACAACTAAAGCTTCACCAACAGGCAAAGAATTAATCATATCTAATGATTTTTGATCTAACCCTTCACTTGATTGACCAATGTGTTTTAAATCATTTGGATTTGTAATTCTTAAAATTATATGGGTATTTGCTTGAGAAAGAATTGTTGCAGATAATCTTACAGGTCTTTGTGAAATTAAACAAAGAGATGCACCAAACTTTCTACCTTCTCTTGCAATAGTTTCTAAAATGGGTTTTGCAAAGGCTTTTTCTTGTTTTGCAGTTTCTGGTGCAAATTGATGTGCTTCTTCTACAATAAATAAAAATGGAGGCACACCAGAACCATGCATTCTTCCATAAAACAAACTATGTGCAAAATAGTGGACAATAATTTGCTTTTTTTTTAAATTTATTTCTTTAGAAAAATCAATAATTGTTAATATACCTGGTTGAACAACATCAAAAATAGATGGTTGGTCAATTTTCCCAAATAATTTATAATTTTCCAACTCATAAATAGAATCAATTAATGGACGAGAGATATTTTCTTTAATATCTGAATTTTTTATTTCTGTAATAATATCCTCTAAACCATATGGCCCTGCACCATGATATGTATCATCTTTTAATTTTTTAATAACTTTAGACAATTCTCTTTTTTGGACATTTGAAAGATTTGGCAAAATTGAAAAAAAGAAACCATCAGTTAACCCTGTACATCCTATTTTAATATCTGCACAATTAATTTTTCTTGTTTTTGAAGAATAATCAACATGCTCTTTATCTTTATTTCCTAGTGGTTCTGAAAAATGGGAATACTCTCCATGAACATCAATAAGAACTGCTGCAATTCTGCCTTGCTCTTTTGGTCTATCCAATAATTCTTCTAAAATAACAGAAGTTAAATAACTTTTTCCAGCACCAGATTGTGCAAGAATTGCAAGATGCTTTTGAAGAAGTCTATCTAAATCAAATTTAACATCTAATTTAGGAAATTCTAACATCCCTAAATTGAGTCCATTTTCTTTAAAATGTAAAAACTTAGAAAGAACATCAGGTTCTGCAACATAAACTCTATCTCCTGGAGAAACAGGAAGTGTTACTTTTGAAAACATATTATTCTGAGAAAATACACCTAATGGCTTCACCACTGCTTGTAAAAATTCCCATTCATTTATTGGAAATTGATCAAAAATATTTACAGAGTTATTTTCAAATTCTTTAATAGAATCTTGGTTTTCAAAATATCTATTAATTTTTATAATGTCTGTAACTAATCCAATCAATGTTCCTTCAATATACTTAATTTGAACATATTGCCCTTTATGAACAGGTTTATCAATACACACAAAACAAATCTTTGTAGTTGAAGGGCTATCTGGTGTAGATATAACAATCCCCAATTCTTGTTGCATAAATTATTTCACCTTATATAATGGGAAGGTGCTGCTTCCTTTTCATCCATTTCCTTTAACTTATCTACGATTTGGGTAAACGAATCTTCTATTTTTTTTGCATTTTTTTCTATTTTTCCTAAATCTATTTTTAAATTTAAAAGTTTTAATGCAACATCTAACACTTCTTTTGCAGAACTATGATCACCTAATTGTAATCTACTATCTGTTTCACCCATTAAACAAGCCCCTTGAATATTATACAAATAATATGCAACACCAGGAAGCAAACCTGCAACACCGGAAATCAAACTGTCATCATCTTTTTCATAAAACGAAATGTTTTTTATACCTGTTGCTTGTAATTCTTTTTTTGTAACTTCATCAGTACACACCACAATAGTTTTTGGTTTTGTGTTAATTCTTTTTTCACCAATGTTTAATCCTGCAAAGGTATATATCTTCTTTACATTTAGTTTTTTACAAAAATCAGAAATGGATTTTGCAAATTCATAATGAAGATTACTATTAATTGCATTAATTATAGGTGGTTGAACTGGGCCAACTAAAAAAAGAATGTCCTGATTTTTTGTAGAATATAAATAAATTTCATCACAAATTAATTCAATAATAGATTTTGTTGTATGTACTGCTGGTGGGAATGAATCAGAAACTACCTTTGCATAAAGTGTAGGAGATGGTTTTAATTCCTGAACCAAATAATCAACTGTAATTTTTCCAACCAAGCCAATACCTGGAAGACCAACCAACAATATTGGATTTTTTAATTTTTTTTTATCTAATATTTCTATTTTTGTAACCATATGTCATTCATCTCATTATAACTTAAGACTCTTGTTTTTGAACTTCAAAAGTTGAACCTTTCAATATTTTTTCTAATTGAGAAATAACTTTATCTTTTATTTGAGTTGCAATTTTATAATCTTGGGCGGCAACTATTAAATTATACTTCCCTGCAGAAACATAAATAACATCAACATTTTCAAAATCTTTTTTTATCTTTAATAAAGCTTTTTTAATAACTTCAACACCATTTGGCTCATCATTTGTAATTTTTAAAATTGTAGAAATTCTTTTTTCTTTAATTTTTATATTTTTTGAAAGAACAGCTAAAATTGCTTTCTCATACTTTTTGTCAATCCCTGGATATTCTTTTAAACCATATTTTAAAATATTTATAAATCCTTTATATAAATTTGGTTCTTTTTCAAAAATAGGATCTGCAATCTTTTCCCAAGCATCATTTTCACTTATATTTAATTCTTTTGCGATAACTTTCATAAGACTTTCTGCTCTTAAAAACAAACGATATTCTGAAATTTTTCTTTTTTCTTCTGCTTCTGAAACTTTGCTAAAAGACAAATCAATATGCTGTTTTGATTCATCTACTTTTAAAACTTTTGCAGCCCTTATAGAATTCAATTTAACATAGTTGTGTATATTTTTAACCCATGTAGGTGCAACCTGTGAGGTATGCACATATCCTTCTAGGCCCTCATATTCTAACAAAGAAACAAATGCACCATAATCAGTTATTTTTGTAACTTTACAAATTACAACATCATTTACTTTTGGATATTCCATTATTTATCAACATTTCAATTTAAATTTTTTTTACTAACCCTTTTGGTTCTAAAATAGAAAAAACATCTTCCGGTAATTCTCCAATATCACCAACATCAAATGGGCCATATTCTTTCATATCTGCACCAATAAATGCAGGAATCTTTTCTATAAATTTAACTTTTATAAAATTTAACTCCCCATCTTTTTTTATATCTTTCTTTGAGACACCTAAAAGAGCATTTGTATATTCAATTTGCTTATCAATTAACTTTAAAATATCTTTTACAAAATCAATTTCTACATCAATCAAATTATCGTCTTTTATATCGTTTGTTCTAGAATACATTAAACACAAATTCATACATTTTTTTAATCTTAAATCTCTAATCTTTTCAACCATTTGTTTTAGATTTTCTAATTTTTTTAAAGTTAAAGGTGAAAGAGAATCAACAGAATTAAGATATTTATTTCTTTCTTCTGCAACAAATTTTTTTAAAGCTTTATAGAAAGAGGGGTTAATTTTTGTTAATTGTGGAGATTTACTTTCTTGTCTATAAATTTTTCTAAGCTCATCATAATCCACTTTATATTCTTCTACCATACACACACACCCTTAAGCATTAAAAAAATACATATATGCTCTGGCAATTCTAATTCTTGATTAACTTCAAATGGGCCATAACCAACCCCACACAACTCAAACTTTGGGACTGGTTTTATAATTTTTATTTTTTTTAAATTGTTTGAATAAAATACAACTGGATCACTAAATGGATTAAACCTTCTTAATTCATCTACACCATTTATTGTTTTTGCAAGAAAACCTGTACCACCATGAATAGTATCAGGAACTCTCATAATTTTATAAATATCACCTGAAGAACTTGGATCTATTTTAAACTTTATATTATCAATTGCGTGTTTAAGAATATTTTCCCAAAAAACATCTGAATTTGTAAAATTACTATACAATATATTATTATCCATTTGTTTTAAAATAACTTCTTTATTCTTAATTAACATCTTTGCTTTCTGTAAGGTAATATTATACCTATTTGCCAAAATATATGGATCATCTATGGAAAGCATAGACATAATATAATTCAAAATCTTTTTTGCCCATCCTTTTGAAGAAAAAGGCGGACAATACCATTGTTTTTTATCTAAATAAAACCCTAGTTTTTCCAAATTAATATCGTTCCCTAAAAGATAAGACATCAATTGTAATCTAGTACTTTTGGTTAAAAACTTTATTTTTTCATCAGTTATCCTTACATGATAACCTTTAGATCCAGAAAAACTAATAATAAACGTTTTTGGATCAAGAGAAAATTCATTTTCTAAAACATCAATTAATCTAATTGTTTCTTTTTTTGCTTTACCTAAACATTCGTTACAAACATATTCAAAAATTTCTATTTGACCACCACAATTAGGGCACACATTTAAATGCCCATATCCGTGAGAACCACATTCTGGATTTTTGCAAACCCACACATCATGTTCATTTTTACAGGGCAAATCAAAATCATCTGCATCAAATTCATAACAAAGATCTGCACCAAACCATTCTTTTTTTTCCATTGGTCTTCTGTCAGGATATTTAAAATAAGAGACTGAATAAGAAATATAAAAAGGCCCTTCTTTCCTTAAAAAATTATTTAAATCAATAAGTGAAGGAAATGCCAAATGCCTTTGATAAATTTTTTTACCATATATCCCAGTACCAAACTCTCTATGAGGAACATCAACAACATTAGACACAAAAGTAGATTTGTAATAATTTTGAAACTTCTCTTTTATAAAATTAATTTCATTTTGAATTATTTCTGACATCAATATATTTTATCACAAAAACAATTAAAAAGAGAATATATAATATAGTATAATATAGATATAGCAAATATAACACAAGCAACTATTTAATTAAAAACACTAAACAAAATCTTATCAACATCTTGTTCTGAATATCCTGCTTGTAACAAAATTGTTTTTATCTTATTAACTGAATATTTTATTTTTAAAAAACCTTTTACAATATCGTGTATTTTTGCACCCACTTTTGTTAACTCTTTAATAATTGTTACTGGTGAAACATTACATTCAACCAAAAGTTTAGTAAGATCTACAGAATTCATACCAGATTCCCAAAAAGACACTGCTATGTTAGAAATAGGAACATTTGCTTTTAGTAAATTTTGTGCAATTACTTTATCAACTACACCTGTTTTCCTCATCACCCAAACACAAGATGAAATAGAAAATTTTGCTTTAATAAATGAATTAATAATCTTATCTATTGGGACATCTGCATTTAATAACACAAAAGTAATACCATATGCATTATAATATTTTCTTTTTAATTCTAAAACTATTTGAAAAACATCTACTTTTGCATCAACTAATGATTTAACAACTTCTTTATCCGGGACATTTAACTTTCTTCCTAATTCAAAAACTATTGAAATTTTTCCTTTATTTTCAATATACCCTTGTGTAATTGATGAAAAAGAATATCCCAATTTATATAAATCAATTAATGGAAAATTCCCTTTAATAAAATAACTTAAAGGAACACCTAATTTCATCAACTTATTAGCATTTAATCCACTTTTTAAAAGAAAATCAGAAGGTTGATTTTGCAATTTAGAATAACTAACTAATTTTTTTACATCTGTTAAAATTGGTTTTGGTACTTGTTTTTGATTTATAGATACTGCTTTTTTAAACACAGGATTAGAAGTATGCTCTAAATTACCTAAATTTAGCTTTATCTCTTTTTTAGTATTTAACTTTTTTTGTTGTTTCATAAAAATTACCTTTTTTTCTAAATAAACATGTAGGCCCCAATAAAAATAAATTATAAATATTCCTTTATAATAGAAACACCATCATTGCCTTTATCTCTTTCAATAATATATTTTGTTGCATTTGAGACCTCTAAAAGCTTTGAATCATGTGTAATTATAAAAATTTGATCTATCAATCCAGACAACTGAACTTCTACCATTTCACCGAATGTTTTTACAGTTTTTTCATCTAAATTATGTGTTGGTTCATCTAAAATTAACAAACCTAAATCTTTTGTTAAAATTAATGCAATACTTATCCTTATACTCAAGGCAGCACATGCCCTCTCTCCCCCACTCAAAAAACCTTCTACTCTTATCCAATCACCAGTTAATGTTTGCACCTCTAATATATAATCATCACTTGCTCTTAACCTTGCAGAAACATAATCACCATATGCATAAAGCTTTGGCCAAATAATTGACAACGTTGAATTAATATTGTCAATTAAAACATTTCTTAATTGGACTTGACTTTTTTCTATAGAAACTAAAAAATAAGAAAGATCTTGTTTTTTTACATTAAACTTATCAATATTTTTTTGAACATTTTGCATAGAAGAAATCAACATATTATAATTAGTTATATCTTTAGAAATAGAAGATAAAAGAGAATCGTAAAGTTTTTTTTGCTCCAATAAGTTTTTATTTTTTAAATCAATATTTTGATATTCTGAAAAAACTAATTGGTACTTATTTTCATCAAAAAACAACTTAGCCAACTCTTCATTCAACTGATTTTTAGTTTTAGAAAGCTCATTTAATTGAGAAGATAATGACAAAAAAGAAATTGCATCATCTATTGCATGTAACTCTTCTTCTAAATTGAGCACTTTATTCTTTTCTAGTTCTTTTAATTTTATAGACAAATCTTCAACAACCTTTTTGTTATTTTCTAAAGAAACTGACAACTGTGAAATCTGGGAATTGATCAATTCATTTTCTTTTAAATTTTTTTCCAATAAAGATAATTGACTTAACTTTTCAGAAAGTTGCTGTTTTAAAACATCAAGTTGTTTTTGTTTATTTAATAATTCTTGTTTTTGAAACTGCTTTTTCTGTAATTGCTCTTGAATCTTATCAGGGGTTAATGGAGATTCACAAATAGGGCATACAGAATATCCTTTTTGTAATTCAGATATACTTTTTTCGATATTATTCAACATATTAACAACGTCCAAATCTTTTGCTTTACAGTCTAATAATTCCTTTTCAAATACTTCTTTTTGAGAAACAAGATCACTTGTAGTTATTTGTAATGGATGTATAGAACGTTTAAACATATTTATTTTAGATTCTTGATCAGAAATTTGTTTTGTATAAAACAAAAGATTAGAATTAATGTTTTCTTTCTCTAATTGAATATCAAAAATAAATTTTTGCTTATCTTTTTTTAACTTTTCCAAATCCATCAAAGAATATGTAAAAAAAAAATTTTCCTTAGCTTTTAAAATATCTAATTGCCTTGTAATCTCATCTATTTTAGAAGACAAAACATTTATTTGTAAATTTAATTTATCAAACTTTTCTTTATTCTGTTTTTGAATATTTAATTCTACAATTAGTTTTGATTTTTCTTCAGAAATATTTTTAAGAAGATCCATAACTTCTTCAAGTTTTGATTTCAACTCTAACTCTTTAGAAGTTAATTCAGAAATATTTATGTTTAAAATCTGTGAAGATAATTGATTTAATAAAACTTGCTGTTTATCTTGTTCAATAGATACAAAAGAAATTAATTTTCTTACATTTTCTTTCATATTCTCAAAATGGGAAATACCAAACAATTCATCAAATTTTTCTTTTCTTTTAGATGGAGGGATTTTCAAAAAAAAATCTAATTCGTTTTGTTCAGAATAAACAATTTTTGAAAAAAGAGCATAATCTATATTTAATATTTGAGAAATTCTGTCATTCACATCGGTTTGTTTTGGACCTGCAATTAATTTTCCATCTAAATACAATTTTGCTTGTGTTAATTTGCCTATAGTCCTTTCTACTAAATATGTTTTATCAGCATGCGTAAACTCTAACTTCAATATTGCTTTTTCTTGCTTTGTAGGTTTAAACATCAATGTTTCAGAAATAGTTATTTTCTTACTAGACAAAGAAGGAAATGTGCCAAACAAACAATAACAAATTGCATCAACAATGCTTGATTTTCCTGAACCAATTTTCCCTATAAGAATATTTGTGCCTTTATTAAATGTGAGAAACGAATCTTTGTGTGTTTTCCAGTTTTCTAAATAAATAGATTTAATCATATATATCTTAATAAATAAACAATATTTAAACATTTTTGATTAAAGAAAACAATCAATATTATGAAAAATTAATTATATTAAAAACATATAAAAAGATATTTATAAAAAAATAAATATATGACAATAAAAAACATTAAAAAAATGCTACAAGAAAACAAAGCACAAATCTCTGCAGAAATGATAATTCTTTTAGCTGCAATAATTGCAATTGTTCTTGTTGTTGTTACTCAACTCCAATCAACAACAAAAAAAGCAAATACAACAGTTACAAAAGAATCAGATAAAGTTTTTGATAAAATAGACGATATAGATTAAAAATAAACCACAAATATGCAAACACTTTTTATAAACACCAAAAAAGGGTCAGTAAGTTTAGAATATATTCTAATATTATGTGGGATTATTGCAATTTCAGGCACACTAATAGGCACTAGTATAAACTTATATCATAAAAACATGGAAACTATAGATAATAAAAATATAAAACAAACAGCACAAAAAATGCAAGAAATAATTGATTTGTTTGAACTTCAACCAAATGGAAGAATGGAAATTCAAATAAAACCAATTACTGAATGGAAAATAGAACAGATTAATTCTAGGCAAATTATGCTCTCAAACAACATAAAAACATTCTACATTATTTCCACAACAAAAATTATAATACCACAAATACATACAAACCAAGAAGGAAAAATCATACTAGAAAAACAAAACGATTATATAAATATTTATTTTCAAAAAAAAGATTAAGAATACTTTTGTATAAACTTCATAATTTTATTATTTACATTCATTCTAAACTCCAAATCTTTCAACTCATTCTGCAATTGTAAAATCCTCTGCTCTGCAATATTTTTTTTTAAATCCCTTTTGTTTTGACTATATTTCCCTATTTGTGTGTTTCTATAAACTATTGAAGTATTAACTGTTTCTTTAAGCTTCTTTCTATAATCTGGATTACTATAAAATGTCTGGAAAAGTTTATCATATTCAGGATCAAGAATAACATCATCTGTTAATTTTGTATCCAATAAATCTTGTTTATATTGTTTATCTGTTAACTTTTTAATTTGATGTTTCCAATATTTTTTATTAATATATTTAGATAATTTTGTGGTTGTTAATTTTTCTTTCTCCTTTTTCCAATAAGCAATATTTTCTTTTAAAGAATTATAAGTGTTTTGATCATCAGAAATTTGTTTTTTTAAATCTGACAATTCTGGATAAATAATTTTTTGGCCTTCAAACTTAAATGTTTTATTTTTAAAAAAAAAATCAAAATACACTTTATCTTTTTCTAAATTTTTTTCATCTTTTAAAAACTCTTTTAGTTCTGAAAAATTAGTTATTGTTTTTATAGATTCCATTTTAATCATAATTATTTATACTTTATATACTTAAAAACAATAATGTTTTTAATAATAACCTACCATATATTAACTATATATTAGAATAGATATCAAACATATATTAAAACACTAAACAAAAATAAAACATAAAAAAATGAAAAAATATGGTTCCAGGAATAGGTGGGATAGATCCACGTAGAATAAGTGCTATGATGAAACAAATGGGCATAGAAAACAAAGAATTGCCTGCAAAAAAAGTAATTATAGAACTTGAAAATAAAAAAATAATTATAGAAAACCCAATGGTTACAGAAATATCTATGCAAGGACAAAAAACATATCAAATAATTGGAGAATCAAAAGAAGAAACAGTAAATGAAATATCAGAAGAAGACATCACAATGGTAATGGAAGGTGCAAAAATAGACAAACAAAAAGCAAAAGAACTATTAGAAAAAACAAATGGAGACATAGCAGAAGCTATATCTTTAGGTTTAGAAAAATAAACTATTTATTTTGGGATAAAGACATAAAAAGAATATTGTTTCTTGAAACATATGCTTGTACTTGTAAACTAATTAGCTCTTCATTTACATCATCAACATTAACCCAAACATCCATTTCATTTTCATCATAAAAATATTTTTTATTCTCAATAGTCAACTCTGAAACATTAAATATAGCTTGTTGTTGCATACTTTTTAAAACTAAATTATTTTCCTTTAATTTTGTATCAATGTCTGATTCTGAAAAATCATCTATAGGGAAAATTATTTCATAAACTTTAATAGGCTCAGAAGAAACCATCAAAGGTGTTAATCCAATTTCTTGTAATTTATTTTTTAAAAAATTATAGTCTGTCACATCTATATTCTCAGAAAAACTAATAACTAAAATATTTTCATTAGCATCTATAGAAAAATTGTCAAAAACATTTTCATTTTCATCTTTTATTGTATTCAAAGCTAAATTTAAGTTGTCTATATTTACATCACTAGAAAAAGAATATTCTAGATTACCAACAGTACTTATATTAACAAAAACATTATCATCATTAAATAAATCTTTAATATTATTTTCATCAAAAATTATATCCAAACTACCTTCTGCAGTAATTTTTATTTGTGGCTTCCAATAACTAACAGGCAAACTAATATTAGAAAATATAACCTGTGGAGCAGAGGAATTATTTTTTAATTCTAGAAACATATATTGAACAGGTGTGCTTCCAGAAAAAACAACTTGAAATTGCCCAGTAACTGAATCGCCTTGCATAGAATCAACATTTGCAATTCCTTCAACAGCGCCCTCAGAAAATTCATATTCTAAAGATTGATTTGAATCATTTATTAAATTAATCTTATCTGAAGAAAGAGAGAATTTTGCATATTGATAAAATTCTAAATTATTTAGATAATTTAATTTACTTATATTTTCAATAATTGATTCTTTCTTAGCAGCATCATAAATAATATTTGCCATAAAAGAGATATTCCCATCCTGTAATTGAGTAAAATTACTTGTTACTTTTTTTACACCATCAATTATTCTTAAATCCCCATCAATAATTTCTTTATCAAATTCATTAGTATTAGATATAAAAATCAATTGTGGATAAACCTCTAAAATATTTGAATCAATTATTGCATAATAAACTTGTGCAGGTTGATTTTGATCAACACTATTTTGATCATAGAAATTGTTATTTTCTTCTGATCTTCTATTAGAAGCAACAACACCATAACTAATAATAGAACCAAGAAATAACAAAATTACAACTATAGAAAAAATAATTTCCGACTTCTTCATGATAATCACACACCATTTTTAATTTAAAAAAATATTAAATAAATTATTGCACAAACAATAAAAACAATTAATACCCATTTAATATTTTTAAATATAAACTTAATAACCTGCCAAATCCCTTTAAAAATACCTGCAAAAAAAGAAACAATATAACCCCATAATTTTTTTGGAGATCTTAAATCATGCAACATTTCTTTAAATGCTTCTGTATTTGTTTGCTCTTTTTCTGGCAACTCATCAAAATTATTTAATTTTCCTGAAACTGCATCAAATTTGAGTTTAATGCTATCTATATGGGTTTTCCAAACAGGAACATATATTTCCTCTACACCACTTAAGGAAATATTTTCTTCAGCAACATTATATTTTGTACTAAGAAATTTAAGTATTGCCTTTTGTGCCTCCTCTTTTACAATTATAGAATCCTTTATTTCAACAGTAACCTCATCAGCTTGTGAAATTTCCAATTTAGGAATTATTTTTGGTTTTGCATATTTAAACAAAGAAATTATTTGATTATCTATTTTGTGAGAAAGAGCATTTAATGCTACCTGCCCTGAATAATGTTGATATTTACCATCTATATTTGCAGAAATATCAAAAAAACATATCCAATAAGGTGTTATTGTCAAATATATTTTTTTTTTATCTAATTTATAATCCTGATGCTTTGCATCAACTACTTCTTGAAATTTATTTAATGCATCTTTTGAATTTATTAAAATTGGAAAACGTTTTTTATTAATTTCCATGACAATATCCATCTTTAAATATAAAAAAGATAAATCTAATTACTTATGCAGATAATTAGATTTATACTATTTAATATAATTTATGCAGATCTTTTAAGTATCTTAACCTTAGATGGAACCAACAACAATTTTGTTTTAGATATTAATGCAATATCTCCACCATTATCTACAATAAACATCTTCAATTGATTAATAAATTGTTTTGCTCTTTGTGGATTTCTTTTAGAAAGAGATTCTATATCCATAAGCACAATATTTCTATTTTTTAATTCCTTTATTGCTGTATCTATTTCTTGTGTAGATTGTAAAACCAATGGTTTAACATAAAAATCAACATCTTCCTCTTCTTCAATTGTATCTAAATTGTTTAAAAGGTCATCTACATTTACATCATCTTTTTTCAAAAACATTTTATCTAAAAATGCCATATCTCTTCACCTCAAAAGTAAAATTAGTTTTTTATTTTTTTTATACCCTTATATATCACACATAATATAACTGTGTTTTAATATAATATAATTTATATATATAGAACCAAAATGTATTTAAATACTTTAGATTTGTGTTATATAGTGCACAAAATTGGGATAACACACAACAAAAATAGGTTAAAATAAGATAACTATGTATAATATATTATTAATTCACTATAACGAAATTGCATTAAAAGGAGGAAATAGGAAATATTTTGAAAATAAACTACTAGAAAACATAAAAACACTTTTAACTGCAAAAGAAGAGATACAAAAAATATATAAGCAAAGAGGAAAAATTATATGTGAATTAGCAGAAAAAACCAATTTGGAAAATATAAAACAACTACTAATAAACCTCCCAGGAATTGCATATTTTGGAATTGGAGAAAAAACAAAATTAGATTTGGAAGATATTAAAAATAAAACAAAAGAAATTGCAAAAACACAACAATTTAATTCATTTAAAATCAAAACACAAAGAACAAATAAACAGTTTCAATATACCTCCCCACAAATAAACGAAATTATAGGAAAAGAAATAAAAGAAACATTAAACAAAAAAGTAGATCTAGAAAATCCAGAACTTACAATATTTATAGAAATAGACAACGACTCATCAATAATCTATTTACAAAAAATAAAAGGCGCAGGAGGTTTACCTACAGGTGTAAGTGGGAAAATCATTTGCTCACTATCTGGGGGTATAGATAGCCCTGTTGCAGGATATACATTAATGAAAAGAGGATGTGAAATTACATTTGTACACATTTTTAATGATGGATTAACATCACAAGCTAGTTTAGAAAAAATATTAAATATTGTTAAACAATTAACAAAATACCAATTAAAATCAAAACTATATATTGTTCCATTTTCCAAAATACAAAATGAAATTATAAAAAATGTTCCAGAAGAATATAGAATGATAATATATAGAAGATACATGCTAAAAATAATAGAAAACATTGCACAAAAAGAAAACATTAATTTCATAGTTACAGGAGATTCTATAGGGCAAGTGGCATCACAAACTATAGATAATTTACAATGTATTTATGAAGCTACCACCTTAAACATATTCACACCACTTTCTGGATTAAATAAAGAAGAAATTACTGAAATTGCCCAAAAAATAGACACCTATAAATATTCTATATTGCCATATTTAGACTGCTGCTCTTTAATGATCCCTAAACACCCTGAAACAAAAGGAAATTTACAAGAAATAAAAAAATTAGAAGAAAATATAAAAAATGAACAAAATTTAATTGAATACTGTGTATCACAAGCAGAAATTATTAACTATAACTATTTAGAAAAAGAAATGTAATTAAAATATACACAATAACCAAACATAAAAATTATATAAATTAAAAATATATATAAATAGTTTGGAACAAAATATTTTAGAGAAATATGACACAAGGAAACATATTTTATGAATATATTGATCAAGACTCTGTTTTTATAGACAAAACAAAAATGTCACAACATTATGCCCCAGATAAACTTCCATTTAGAGATCAACAGATACAAAAACTTTCACTATGGGTTTCACCAATATTAAAAAATGAAAAACCACACAATGTTTTTATTTATGGAAAGGTCGGAACAGGGAAAACAACAGTTGTAAAACATGTAATTGAACAACTAGAAACAATAATTCAAGAAAAAAAACTACCTGCAAAAGCAATATACATTAATTGTGAAAATTATCAAACAAAATATGCAATATTATTCTATTGCGTACAACTATTTTATCCAGATAAAAACTTCATAGGATACTCTAGATCATTTATTTATGATAAATTTATAACATATATCAAAGAAAACAAATTAAACTTAATAATAATTTTAGATGAAATTGACAAAATTAGAGAAAAAGAAATTGATGATTTAATATATACACTTACAAGAGCCAATGACGAACTAGAAATAGGAAGTGTTTCAATAATTGGAATTTCAAACAATTGCTTTTTTAAATCTAGATTAGACTCAAGAACAAAAAGTAGTTTATGCGAACAAGAAGAAGTATATCCACCATATAATGCAGAAGAACTTAAAGAAATTTTAAAACAAAGAACATCACTTGCTTTCAAAAAAGGGGTAGTTACAGATTCTGCAATAAACAGTGCAGCAGCTATTGCTGCAAAAGAATCAGGAGATGCAAGAACAGCCGTTATGCTTTTATTAAAAGCAGGAGAATTAGCAGATATGTATAAAAGACAAAAAGTTACAGATAAAGAAGTACTTGATGCAAAAGAAAAAGTAGAACAAGAAATTATAAAAAGTATGGTTTTAACTTTACCTGTACAACTTCAATTAGTACTACTTGCAATAACTGAACTTTCATTAAGAACAAAGGGTGTTCTAAAAATAAATGGGTCACTTGACCCAAATGTGTGCTACTCTGGAGAAATTTATGAAAAATACACACAACTTACAGAAAAATATAATGAAAAACCAGTATCAATGAGATGGTTTAGAGAATACTTAAACGAACTAGAAACATATGGATTTATTTCTACAACAGATTCTGGAAAAGGAATAAGAGGAAACACTACAATTATAAAAATGGGCGTAGATATAAAAACAATATATGATTTACTAATACAAGAATTTACAAAATAAAAAAACTAATTACCAAAC
>DAOPNM010000004.1:0-26653 GCA_035357435.1 archaeon
ATAAGCTTCTGGCGGGACTTGAACCCGCGACCTCAACCTTACCAAGGTTGTGCTCTACCACTGAGCCACAGAAGCATTGTTTGTTTTTAATAGTTTGTAAAAACTTTTTTCTTTTTTATATAAAAAAAGAAAAAATTAAAAGGGTCCGTACCGAGATTCGAACTCGGCCTCTGGGGTCCACAGTCCCAGATGCTAACCACTACACCATACGGACCATTAGTTTCTGTTTTTAAACCATGACTAAATAAATTAGGTTTAAATATATTTATAAACATTAATTTTTATAACCATTACCTAAAGAATATATAACAAATATACAAAAGTGAAAAAATGATACCAAATAAACAACAAACAATTGAAATTTTAAAAAAATATGTAACTAAAGAAGCAAACATAGATCATTGTTTATTAGTTGGATATGGAATGTTAGGAATATCTAAATATTTAAACAAACCAGAAAATGAACAAGATTATTGGTTTGCTGTAGGAACATTACATGATATTGATATAGAACTATTTGGAGAAGATATTAAACAACATACTATAATTGGAGAAAAACTATTAAAACAAGAAAATATAGATCCACAAATAATTGAAGATATAAAAAGCCACAATGAAGCAATTTATCCTCAAAGAACAAAAGATATTCAACATGCTTTATTTTCTTTAGATGGATTAACTGGAATAATTAGAGCTTATGTTCTTATGAGACCTGATAAAAACATACAAAATGCAGAAACAAAATCAATATTAAAAAAAATTAAAGATAAATATTTTGCAACAGCAATTAATAGAGAAAAAATTCAATTATGCGAAACAACATTAAATATTCCTTTAGAAAAATTTATTGATATAACATTAACAGAAATAAAATTAAATTGGAAAAAAGAAATATGACAAATATTCTTTTTTGTGTGTGTGGATTGGGATTAGGGCATGTAACTAGAAGCTTGTCAATAATTAAATATTATGTAAACAATAAGAATAACAAAATATTTATTTATTCAGAAAAAAATGTTTTAGAATTTCTAAAAAATGAATTCCCAAATTATAAAAACATAATATTAATTGAAAACAAAAATCCATATCCTGATTTGGAAAGAGGAAAAAATAATTTAGAACAAACATATTATATGATAATTGATGGCTTAAATATGCCAAAAATTATAAAAAAAGAAAACAAAATTATTCAAAAAATTATACAACAAAATAAAATAGATACAATTATTTCTGATGGAATATACGGGGCATACTCTGAACAAACACCTTGCTTTCTAATAACTCATCAATTGGAATTTCAAATAAGTGGATTTCGTAAAATATTTGGGAAAATAAGTGATCCTTATAATCTATCTATTTTTAAAAAATATACAAAAATACTTGTTTTAGATTACAAAGATGAAAAAATAAGTATTGCTGGAAAATTAGCAACCTCAAAATATAGAAAAAACAAAAAATTTGTGTATGTTGGGATTTTATCACAATATCATAAAATCAAAATAAAAAAAGATATTGATTATTTAGTAATAATTAGTGGATACTTAAAAAAACATAAACAAGAATTTTATAACAAACTCTTAAATGTTTTAAAAAAGAAACCAGGAAAAAAAGTTTTTATCATGGGAGATTACATTAATGATTATCATAAACAACTTCCTGGAAATATAGAAATATATTCTTCATTTAAAAACTTAGACAAAAACAAAATATATAATAGAGCAAAAATTATTGTTTCTAGAACAGGATATTCAACACTAATGGATTTAGTGGAACTAAATAAAGATGGAATATTAATACCAACACCAAATTGTAGTGAACAAGTGTATCTTGGAAAATATCATTTAAACAAAGGATATTTTAATATAATTTTAAATCAAAAAAATATAAATGAAACAACTTTTAAACATAATTTCCATAATACATATTTAATTAAAAACACTAATTTACCTAAAACAAAAGATAGTATTAAACTAATAACTCAAACAATTGAAAAATATGGAAAAAAACAATAAAGAAAAAAATACTAAACAAGAAGACCTAAATAAATTTGATTTACATATCCATTCTAAATATTCATGGGATGCAAAATCGGATCCTAAAAAAATAATTAAACAAGCAAAAATAGAAGGACTTACTGGAATTGCAATCACAGATCATGACACTACAAAAGAGTGGAGTGTATTTGAAAAACTTGCAAAAGAAAATAATCTAGTGTACATTAAAGGAGAAGAAATTACATTAAAAGAAAAAGAAAAAACAACAGGACATGCACTTGCACTTTTTATTAATCAAGAAATCAAATCAAAAGAATTATATGAAATTGCAGATGAAGTAAAAGCACAAGATGGAATCCTTATTGCAGCACACCCATTTGAAAGAATGGGACCTCCTTTTTTCTTAAATGAATTTACTGAAATGTTAAAAAATAAGAAATTTAGAAAAAAAACAATTAATGGTGTTGAAACATTCAATGGAAGAATATTTATACAAAAATATAATCAAAAAGCAAAAAATATTGCAAACAAATATAAACTTCTACAAACAGCAGGGTCAGATGCACATGAAGTTGATGCAATTGGTAGAGGATATATTACAACATATGCAGAAACAGAACATGAACTTATAAAACAAATAAAAAGAAAAAAAAATCTTGTTAATGGGACACCTTCTTCTTTATGGCAGGCGTGTAGATCGTATGTTTATTCATTAAACTGTATAATGACTAAATAAAAATAGTTAAAAAAACTGCCCAATACATCACAAGTAATAATTAAGAAAATGTAGACAACCAATTACCTAAATAATATGTCACAACTATAACTAATACAGTTATGGCAACATGCTCTAAAATAACTTTATATGGTTTAATATGCTGTTTTTTTGCCAAAATGTATGAAATTATCCAAATTAATAATAACCCATATATAACAGAAACAATAATTGCAACTGATAAAGAAAACAACAAAAATGGAACAATAAAAGTTAACGCAAAAATAAACTTAGATAAAAATGTAGAAAATGTTGCTTGCCAAACAGATTTAGGTGTACTTTTTTTTTCATACTCTGATGAAATATGCATACCAAAAGCATCAGAAAGAGCATCTGCAATAGCTATTAAAATTATTCCAGTAACTACAATTGTTGTAGAATGCGTACTTGCATCTAAACCAATAATTAAACCTAATGTAGTAATAACACCAGAAGTTATCCCAAACCCTAAACCTTTCCTATTTGATGAATTCATATTTTTCGTATAAAGGTACATTAAAATTATTAATATTTTAAAAAAATTATAACAAAATAGTTTAAATATGTTTCTTTTTAAGAATAACAGATATAAATAACTGTTGATTAAAAAATATAACAAACAAAGTGTCCAAGAAATAATGATTTTTTTAAAAATAAAAAAATTATTCTTCAACAAATTTTTGATTTGCAATTTTCTCAGGAAGATATTTTTTAGCAACAAAATCTAAAGATTTATTTGCTAATGCCTGTTGCTCTATTCTGATTTTTTTATCAATTGCAATTTTTAATTGGTTTTGCCAAGCTTTACTTTTAAACCAAGGATAATCCATTAGTTCTTTTGCTCTCTTTATATCTCCTTCCTTCATTTTTTCTGTAACATTTTGTAGCCCATATTCTTCAACATCTGTTAAGGTCATACCAACATATCTTGCATCAGGGACAGATAAGTATTTAGAATGTGCAGCTAATGCCATAGATCCACTTTTTATAACTGAATAAATATACCAACCATATGGATCTCCATCTGTAAATACAATTACAGGTAAATCGTATTCATAATGCAATCTGTGTATTAATCTTCTAGCACCTCTTGCTGCCTGCCCAGAGGTACCAATTAATATTGCATTATTTTTTTTTGCATAACCTTCTTCTATTAATCTACCATACATAGCAGATGTTTCAATAACTAAAAGAAAATCTGCATTTACATCAACAATTTCTACTTCTTCTGGTTCAATTCTTGACATTATAGACCAACCACCTCTGCCAAGTTTTGAACAATTAAATTCATCATTTTTATGTTTTAAATCTCTTAATGTTATATCCCCATATAAAGCACCACGTGGTTCTGCATTTAATCCCAATTTTTCTCTAATTGTATTTGCAGAATGTTCCAAATCAACAATTACATCATTTGATTCCTCTTGTGCATCAAAGATGTTTTCATTAGTGCCTTTTATATTCTTTTTAAGTTCATAATAAATTTCTCTAATAGAAGCAGTTTTTCCTTCTTGTAAATATTCATAACATTTAGAATTGATTTCCATAGTTTGCATAAACTTTCTAGCAGCACCTAAATTTAAAAAATGCCTTGTAACTTGTTTGTCGCCTAATTGAATATATCCATTTTTTTCATCAAAATAAACATTATTTAAACCTCTTACTTTTGTTGTAAATGTAGGTGGATGTTTATGTTCTATTTGATGAACAACATTTTCTGCAATTCCATATAGTTTCCTTGCAATTTCTTCACTTGTTTCTGTTTCATAAGATTCTAATTTTTTAGCTTTTTTTTCTTTTTTATCTACAGCCATAATTAACCACATTTATTTTTAATAAAAAAAATTATTCTTCATCACCCATGTTTTCATCTTCAATCATATATTCTTCTTCCACTACTTTTTCTCCTCTAGCTTCTGCCTCATCTTCCATTTTTAATTTTTCTAGAACCATTGTGTCTAGATTTTTTTGTAAAAGCTTAGCATCTGCATTTGTAACTTTCACTAATGCTTCTACAACATATGGAGAATATTTTGCAAACACTTTTCTTTTTTCTTTCTTTTCTGCTTCCCTTTTTTTCTGAATTAAATAAACACCTAATCTTCTTCCAACATCCATTATTGCTAATTTAATTTCTGAAACAATCTCTTCTTCATCAGCAATAGCTGTTTTACCTGCAGAAGTATAAGGAATATGCACAGAAATTATATTAACTAATAAAGTTATTGGACTGGTATCAAAATTTTGTATACCATATCTTTTCCAATCAACAGAAGAAACAGTTTTTGTAATTGCACAACCACCTGCATCGAATAACAATGGAGCTTTATTTGCATATCTTATGATTTCTGCAACTCTTATTTCCTTTGATTGTTTTTCATCTAAATTATTTGGTTTTTTTTGAAAAGTGGACAAATCTATAGAAACTAATCTACCAGCATTTCCACCATACGCCAAACCAACCTCTACCTGGAATGCATAACCACCTTTATAAACAGATGGCTTTCTTGTATATACAAAACAAAACTCTGGAGAAACCATTTCTTTTAATGATTTTTCAATATACTTTTCTTGAATTGGAACTAAACCTTCAGTACTTGGTGCAATAAATTTAATTTTCTTAATTGCATTAACTAGTTGTTCTGCTTCATCCCAACTTAATTTTTTTGGATCTTTATTAATATCAAAATCAATTAAATTTTTTACATCTTCTACAGCCTTTGTACCAAATCTATCAAATGTTGACATTAAAAAAGAAGAAACTTTTCTTGCATCTGTATATCTTGCTAAAGTTAACAACTCATCTACGGAAACACCTTTGGGATGTGGTTTTACTTCTTTTGCAAGAGAAGGTAATTCTTTTACAACCCTTTTATATTCTGTAAGTTCCCCAAATGGATCAGTAAATTTAATTGAAGCATGTGGGTTTGCTAATGCTGTTCTTCTTAAATATTCATCAACACTAATTTGCCCTTTTTTATATTGAACTTCTTTAAATTTGGCTTTAACAATTAAGCCCCTAAATTTTTTATCTAAATAATGTTTGTCATAAATTTTTGGAGAATTTGTTTTACTATCAATACTTATATCTAAACAATATGTTTTTCCATTAGTAGTACCGGACACAATATGTGTTGGCTTTCCAGTAGTAATTTGGGAAAATAAAATAATACCACTAACACCAATACCTTGTTGTCCTCTCATTTGGATTAATCTATGAAATTTAGTTCCAGCTAATAACTTTCCAAGTGCTTGACCAACTTTATCTTCTGGAATTCCTGGGCCATTATCACTAACAGAAACTTCATAATACTCTTCTCCAATCTCTGATATTTGAACCTCTATATCTGGAAGAATGCCAGCTTCTTCACAGGCATCTAATGAATTTGTTACTAACTCATGAACAATTGTTGTTAATGTTCTTTGTTTCCCATAAAGGCCTAACATTTGTCTATTTTTTTTGAAAAAATCAGCAACAGAATGTTCTTTTAATTCTTCAAAAAGTTTTTCTGCACTAATTCCATCTTTTGAAATAGAAGGTTTTTTTTCAGAATCTATTTGCTCAACATTAACTTGTTTTTGATCAACCATAATAATCTTCCTGAAATTAAATTTTTAAATAGATAAACAATATTATTTAATAATCTGTTTTATATAAAATAATTAAATTAATTTTATAGGATACTATAATATAATATATCTAAATATATTTATAAATAGATTTGTATAAAATAAAAAAATAAATATAGGGGCCATAATGCTACAAAATAACCACACCAAATATAAGCATTTACACACAATTTAATTAATATAAACACAGAAAAAAAGAAAAATTATGGAAAAAAAATATATAGAAAATAAATATTATAAAAATTTAAAAGAAATAAATTATAAACAAATTCAAAAAAACAACAATAATATAGAAATAAATACACAAACTTTTTTGGAAATATTTACTAAAATAATTCAAAAAAATACACCTAAAGAGAAATTTGGAATATTATTTAGCGGAGGAATAGATTCTCTATTGATTGCATGTATTTGTAAAAATTTAAAGCTTAATTTTAAATGCTATTTTGCATATGTTGAAGATTTGGGAAAACCAAAAGATTTAGAGTTTGCAGAGTACGCTTGTGAAAAATTAAATTTAGAATTAGTAAAAGTACCAATTAAATATACAGAAATGCCAAAAACGATAAATTATGTTTTATCTCAAATTATTATGGAAAATTATATAGATGTAATTTCTGGATTGCCTATCTATTATGCATGTAAACAAGCTTCAAAAGAAAAAATTAAAAAAGTAATTGTCGGGTGTGGTGCTGATGAACTATTTTGTGGATATGCAAAATTTAAAGATGCAGAAGATATTAATAGCCTTTCATTAAATCTTTTAAAAAAAATGGAAAAAAATAATTTTTATAGAGATTGGAAGATTGGAGAACTAAATGATATTGAAATTATTGCACCATATTTAGAAAAAGAAATAATTGACTTTAGTTTATCTCTTAAAAAAGAACAGAAACTTACAAAAAAACAAAATAAAATTATTTTAAGGAATGCACTTAAAAAAATCTTGCCTGACAAAAAACTTTATGAACGAAAAAAAACAGCTGCACAATATGGTGGGAATTTTGATAAAGGTGTAGATAAACTTGCAAGGCAAGCAAGATGCCAAGGAAAATTAGAATATTTAAATTTGCTTAAACAAGAAAACAATTTAAAATTAGGGGCATTATATTCTAGTGGTAAAGATTCAAATATCGCATTGTGGCATATGCAAAAACAAGGGTATGATATTAAATGTTTAATATCTATTATTCCAGAAACAAATGATTCATACATGTATCAAAAACCAAATTTAAAAATAATAATAGCACAATCAAAAGCACTAGGAATACCATTAATTATTAACAGAACAAAAGGTGAAAAAGAAAAGGAACTTAAAGAACTTAAACAAGCATTAATTGAAGCTAAAAAAAAATATAATATACAAGGTGTCATAACAGGGGCATTAGCAAGTAATTATCAAAGAGAAAGAATTCAAAATATATGCAAAGAACTTAAATTAAAATTATTTGCACCATTATGGGGAATGACACAAGAAAATGAATTATTTGAATTACAAAAAAATAAATTTGAATATATTATGTGTAAAATTTCTGCTAAAGGATTAAACAAAGAATGGTTAAATAAAAAAATAGATTATAAAGATATTGAAAAACTAAAATTATTTAATACAAAATTTGGATTTAATATTGCAGGAGAAGGAGGTGAATATGAAACAATTGTTTTAAATGCACCAAATTTTAAACAAAAAATAATTATTGAAAATTCAAAAAAAATTATGGAAAACGAATGCACAGGATATTTGGATATAAAAAAAATAAAATTGGAAAAAAATTAAAAATTATTTGTGTTTTTTAATATAAGCAATAACACTTCTTACTGTTCCTTTTTCTACTCCAATTACATTTAAAACCCATTCAATTTCATCATAAGATTTATTTGCTCTTTTAAAACCTTGAGCAATTTCTAATGGGCTTGCAGCTATTGCTTTCATAGCTTTTCCAATATCGTATGTTTTAGCACCTGCTTCAACCATTGAAACAATTATTTCAGAGACAGGTGTATGCATTTTAGAAAAATTTTGTGCAATAGATTCTAAACTAACTTTTTCAGCAATTAATAATTTAACAGATTGTTTATCAGATAATTTTAAAGACCTACTAAATTTAATCAACTCAGAAATTTGCCCACCTGCTCTGACATATTCATGAAAAATATCTCCAACTTTATAACCTAGTTCATAAATATTATTTAAAGAAAAATTATATTTAAATAAATCTGGCAAAAATAAAAATTTTTTTGTAAGCTCTTGGGCATTTATATTAAATATTTTTAAGAACTTCCCTGGTTCTTTTGTTTTACTTACTTCTACTAAAAATTCTGGCAAAGATCTATTTTTTAAGACTTCTAATTTCTTATAAACCTCATGAGGTGTTGGTTTTTTTTGAACATTTTTTGTTTTTGGAAAACTGTACTTTTCTGCTTTCTTTTCTTTTATTTGCCTTTCTTTCATTTGTGACAATGACCTTTTCTCTAATAGTGCCATAGTTTCACCATTTTTTATAACATAAAACATTTATTCATCAAAAAAAATATCATCTATTGGTGTATCTTGAGAATTTTTAAAACTCTTTTTATCTGTATATATATCTGACTTTAACATTTTAAAAACAGTAGTGTGAGACGCTCCTTGCAATATTTTTTCAATAATATCCCTTGTTTTCTTTAACTGATTTTCAGAACCAATAATTCCTATATAATATCCATAAATTGACAAAACACATTTTTGTTTTTTTTCAATCAATTCTTTAACTTTACCATTTCTTCCAATAACTCTCCCTTTTATTTGTGCAATTTTTTCTCTATTTCTTATATTATCAACATAGTCCCTAATATCAATTATTTCTAAAGCTACATTATCATTTAATAACTGAAGAGCATTTTGTGGAGAAAAACCTTTAGAAATTGCATCAATTATTTTTTTGGCAACATAAATACCATAATAGGATTTATCAGATGAAATAACTACATCTCCCGTCTTACTATTTATATCAATCAATGTATTTGTTTTTTTTGAAATATTTGCTTTGGTTTGTCCATTTTGGCCAATTACAATTGGTAATCTGGAAATATTTACTTTAATTGTTTCTTCCATATATATCTAATTTCCTAGTTTTTATATCATCTAATACTTTAGAATAACTTAAATTTTTATTTTTAAATTTTTTATTTAAAAAATCTGTTATTGAAATAATATCTCTTTTTAAAAAATTTTTTGCATTTGGATGTTTTTCTGTAACAGCTTGACCAAAATCAATAATAGTTATCTTTTGGGTTTCTGGATTTATCAAAATATTAAATGGAGAAAAATCGGCATGCACAATTTTTGCACCATAAAGCATTTTTGCATAATTCTCTATAATTTGATCATAAACACTATCAAAATCAAATGGTGTTTCTGTCAATTTTGGGAATGAAACACCATCTGGTGTTCCTATAAATGACATTATTAAAATGTTTTTTTCTTTCGCAATAGGTATTGGACAACTAACTTGATTATTTGAAGCTAATGTTAAATTTTTGAACTCTTTATCAACCCATAATAAAACAATATCTTTTTTGTCTTTAGGGCAATTTTTAAATCTATAATCCCCATTAATATATTTATCCATATTTTTAAATTTAGAAGTTTCTATTTTATAGATCTTTGCAACTAATGGTGTATCTTTTAAATGACCAAAAAAGGTAATCGATTCTTTCCCAGAAGATATTGGATATTCAATAGAATCTATAACATGATTACTTGAAAGTTTAAAAAGAGCATGTTGTGTAAAATCATCAAAAACATAAGATTCTATTTTATTTTTTTGTTTTGTAAGTTTTTTTGTTTTTGCCATTTTGTATCAGTTCATAATTACTTTTATAATTTTTATAATTTTTTTAAATAAAATATAAACAACATAAAAAAAATTAAAAAAAATAGTTTATTTGTGTTTTGTGTGTTCTTGGAAAATAGTATCCATTTTATGAGTGCCTTTTACATCACCAGTGTGTTGATAAAGTTTATCTAATTCTCCTCTTTTTTCAAGCTCATTAATTTGATAACCAACATATCTCCAAACAATGTCCCCTTTAGATGGTTGAAAATCCCAAAGTTTAACAATTACAATATCATTTGGTTTAACCCAAATATGTTTAAACATTTTTCCAGGGAGTCTACACACTCTTTCAACACCATCTTCACACATTACCTTTAAGTTTTTTACACCTGTAAGTAATGTGATTTTTCCATACATCTCTAACTCATTTCTGTTTGGCGTTCTTAATTTTCTTTGTTCAATTTCTTTTTCAGTAACATCAGTTTCCAATTTCTCTACCTCTTTTTATTTTTTTAAAAAAATATTTTTCAAAGTTTATAAATTTGAATATGTGGGATTCCTCCAAAATATATAATTTGATCTTTAGAAATTATTTTATTATCTATAAGAAAACTACATGTTTTTTTCCCAAAAACATTAATACTATCTGCTTCATTTATGTTCTTTAAAATTTCTTTTTGAGACATAATAGTTACACCATAAAATCCTTCATTAATCTCTATTGTAATATTTTCAAAAGAAATTTTAGTATTTAATAACTCATCATCACAACAAGCAAAGATTATTTGCCCATTGCTTATATGCTTTTTTCCAATCATTTTTTTTCTAATTTATAATTTTGGTAATGGTGTAATTGCACCACAAGCTGTACATTTAAGAACCTTTATACCATTTTGTGTAATTATTTCTGTATCAGGTTTATTACACACAGAACACAAAACAAAAGATTTCATATATTTCATTAAAATTTGATTTAATCTATTTGTATCGAAAACACCATTTAAAATCAATGAACCTTCTGAAATAACAGACGATGTAGAAATTTCATTCATTACAAATTTATATAATTGTTTTTCATCTCTCTTCAAATATTTTGCGATTTTTGAAAAATTCTTCCAAATTGTTTGTTTTCCTTGAACAATTGATTCTACAACTGGCAATTCAAATCTGGAATCGCTTAATGTTTTTTCTGGTAATGAGGAATATAATCTGTCTAATAATTCATCAAAATTTAAAGTTTCTTTATTCATAATTTTTCTTAACTCAATTTATAATAAATATAATATGGAAACTATTTAAAAACTTTATTTTTTAAAACTATAAAAATAAAAAAGTAATAATTATAACAACAAGCATAAGAATTGCTTGTGGGGGCAATGCAGGAACTGCTTTTAATTTATATTTCCCAATTGCATAAAATGTCCAAATCAAACCAATAATAGATGCAATCCATATTCCAATAATTGGAAGAATAGCAATTTTAAATGGAAAAGACCGAATCAAAACAAAAAATAAACTTGCACAAATTGTTAAAGGTATAACTAGATCTCCACCACCTAATTGAAATGCACCATTTTTTGTAGGAATTACAAATAAAAAAGAAACTTTTTGTTTAGTAAATATTTTTGCTAATTTTACCATATGTTTTGTATAAAAAACAGCAATAATGTCATACAAAGACAATAAAAGTAAAAAAACAATAACAGGTAAAATGCCTAAACTCAAGCCAATAATTGCACCTGCTGCACCAATCGCAATAGCTAATAAACAATTATTGTACCAAATAGATAATTTTAAATATCTTTTTTGAGAAGACAAATAATATTTTAAAATTACTAAAAATAATGAAACAATGGCTGCTAACAGATAAACCAAAAAAATATCTAAAAACAACAAAAGACCTGCAAACAATGCAAGAAATTCTAAAATAACTAAATAACCACTTTTTTTAGAAAATTTTCTTAAAAATAAAATTATTGCAGTAAGTAATAAAATTTCTAAAAAAATACCAACTGCATTCCAAATATTATTTGGATCTTTTGTAAAAATTCCTGTAACTAAACCACTTGTTGCATAAGAATTAGCAACAAAAAGGCCAATTGCTTGAACAACAATAAAAATAAGAAGAAAATAAAGGATAAATTTAAAAGTAATTTTTCTTTTTTGCATAATTTATATAATACCCTAGTTTTATGGTTTATTTTTTTAGATCATTTTTTGTTAATATTTGTATATTCTTGTCTGATTTTATTTGCGTATCTGGACAAACAATAAATGTTATCTTTTTCTCTTTTGCAATTTTTAATAAATCCTCTGTAAGTTCTTGATCAGTAACAATTACATAAACTTTATTTTCTTTAAAATTTTTTAACTTCTTAATAAACCTTTCACCAGATGCACTTGCAATTTTTTTAAGACTATTATTTAAGATAACTGATTCTTTTTGAAAAATTACATCATCTAATGTTTTTAATAAATTACGTTTTTGTTCTTCATTTAATGTATTGCCCTTTATAACATCTTTCTGAGAATCTTTTGAAAAAACATCTTCTTTAGATTTTTCTTGCTTTTTTTGTTCTAGAACAATTGGCTTTTCTGTGGGCTTTTCTGTGGGCTTTTCTGTATTTATATTATTTTTTATTTCTTGAATTTGATTTATTATTTCTGATGCAAGTTCATTAGAAATGCCCGTGTTTGGTAATTTTGGTATAGGTGTAATCGTTTGTTTTTGAGCAATTGCACCAACTGCTTCTTTTTGTTTAAAATTATTATTATATTTTCTATTATTTGAAAACTTACTTTTTGAATTAAAATCACGATGTTGATTATTTTTAAAACTAGACCCACCTTGACTAAACTTATTTCGTGAATCTGTTGCATCAATTTTTTCAACATTAGGAATATCTGCAAGCATATTTAAAAAATTAAGATCTTCTACTGATTTATTGCTTGCAGAAGTGTAAACTTTAAACTTATTTTCAGTTATCCCTTTATATGAATCTTGTTTGTGAGAATTACCAAATTTATTTTGTGGATTTGATGTATAACTTGGTTGTACATGGTATGTTTTAGATGCAACTTCTGATTTCTGAAACTTATTATTGTAATAATAATCTAACTTAATTTTTCTTCGTAATGCTTGATTAATTTCCTTTTGTGTTAATTCTTCAACTTCTTTGCCATCTGGAGCCTTTGCAATATAATCTATTTTTATAGATTTTTTTAATTGCTCTAACTGAATATCTCCACCTCTATCCCCATCTAAAAAAACAGTTACCTTCTTAGATTTACATATTTCTGCAAGACTAGGTGGTATTCTTGCACCATTTGTTGAAATAACATTTGTAAAACCATACTTTAACATGTTTAAAACATCAGCTCTACCTTCTACTACAATTAATTCATCTGTATTATCTATATCTGGGCCAGCTGGTAATTTATCTGGGCCATAAAATATAATTTCTTTAACTTTAATTGAACTAGAAATATCATTAATTAACTCTTTTGTATCTGGAATCTCATGTCCAACAACCTTGGTTAAAAGATCAACAGCTCTTTCTTTTATTTGATTTCTTTTTACACTTCGTGTATCTTCTATTTGATTAATTTTAAAAGTTACATCACAAGGACCAACTTTATCTATTGTTTCAATTGCTGCTGCAATTAATGCAGTTTCCGTCATAGATAAACTACATGGTAATTTTAGTTCACCTTGTGTTTTATTATCTTTATGATTAATAGTGATTTCAATTCTCCCTATTTTTCCATTTTGTTGAAGCTCTTTTAAATCTAAATCAGCACCTAATAGTCCTTCTGATTGACCAAAAATTGCACCAATTACATCTGGTTTTTCAACTAAACCATCTATTTCAAAATTAGCAATAATCATATATTTTGTTGTTTCTAAATATGTTTTTCCCATATATCATTTACACCTGTTTTTATTTTTTGTTTGGATTTTTAAAAACAGGATTTTTGAAAAATAGTGAATCTTTTACAAAACTTCTTTTATTTTAATTAATTTTGTATTAGATTTTTGACCTTTAATTATTTCTATAATATATCCAAGATCTTTAAAATAACTTATTAATTCTTTATTTGCTTGCCCCTTGACAGGTAATTTAGTTAATTTAACCTTATAACCATTATCAATGGGTAAAATCTCTTTCTTATTAGAGTTAGAGATTATTTGCAAAGTAATAAACTCATCTTTTTTAAAATTTAAATCTTGCATATATTTTTTAATTTAAAAATATTAAATTCAAATAAATCATGGTCTAAAACCATAAAATACACTATTTATTGAATCCTGTTTATTTAAATCCATTTAATAACTGTAAATTTTGTTTTTAAAAATTTACAAAAAACATTTTTTAAATATTATATATAATTAAAGAACCAATATATTTTTAAATAGTAAATTCTACCTATATATACAACAAAAACTTCAAAAAAAGAAAAAACCTATGAAAAACAAAGTTAAAGGCTCAAATGCAGAAAGAGAACTATTATTTAAGTTATACGCTAATGGATTTGGAGTTGTAAGAGTTGCAGGTTCCGGATCTATCTCTATTCCTACACCTGACATACTTGCTATCAAACATAAAAAAGGGTGTGCTATTGAATGTAAAACAAAATCAGGAGAATATCTTAATATTAAAGAGTCACAGATACAAGAATTAAACATTTTTGAAAAAAGAACTGGTTTTAAATCATACATTGCTTGGAGATTAGAAAAAGATAATTGGTATTTTATTACCCCTGAAAAAATAAATAAAACAAAAAAAGCATATTCTATAAAAAGAGAAGAAATTAAAGAAAAAGGAATGACCTTTGATAAATTTATATCTTTAATCTCTGAAAACTAAAAATGTGAAACAAAATGTTAGACTTAGAAGAAATTATTCTTTCATTAGAAAAATTAGAAAAAAAAGAAAAAAGTTTATTAAACAAAATTCTTTATGAAAATGCCATAAATAACTTAAGAGAAATCAAAGAAAAAAACAAACAATTATAATAATTTATATTTCTTTGTAAAAAGATCTATTTCCTTCTCAGGAATTGGACCAATCCCTAAACAAGTTATATCTGGAGAAGATAACTGGGTAAGCCCCATATCTTTAATTAAAGCATGTGGAAACTTCTTTTTAATTTGCTCAAAAAGATCTAAAAGTTCTTTTTTAGACTCAATTTTTAAAACAATTTTTTTTTGACCCTCTTCTAACCATTCAGAAGCGGCATGCGGGTCTTTCTGTTGTGTATCTAAAAAAGATGTAACAGAGGCATGAGCAACTTGTGATGCAATTTTTCCTTTTCCTAAATGTAAATCGTTTCTTACAAGTATAACTTGTTTATACATTATTTTTCACAACCACTTCTAATCAAAAAAAATTAATCTTCTATTCCTAAAAAAGTTATTTTATAGGTCTTTTGATGCTTACCCCATTGTGAAGTAATTTCTTTTGTTTCTTCTAAATTAAAGGTTGTTTCAAATTCATAACCTCTATGCTCATTCTTTACTAAATAATGATGATCATATTCTAAAACAATTCTGTCAGGTTTAACAGAAATTATTTTAAAAATTGCATGATCTCCATCTTCTTCAAATGGTTCATTCTCATCAACCAAAATTGTTTTTTCTTCATTTGTGTTTCTTCCAGGATGTTCCATATCTATAACTTTTTTTATAATATATAATTTTACTTTCATGACAATTCCTCACTTAAAATTTATTTAAATATCATCTAATAAAAATAAGACGGATAAATTTAAATACATTAGTGTTTTAGTTAACCATAATAATAATTACATCCATGGAATCAAAACTTGGTCCGTTCTATAATTTGGATTAATTATTGTTTCTTCAAATAAATGTTTTTCTCCATTTAAAAAATGTTTTAAACCTAAATCTGCAATCATTAAACCATTATCTACACAAACATCTTGTGAAGGAATAAACAACTTAAACTCTCTTTGTTCATTTAATCTTTCAAGCATTTGTTTTAATGCTTGACTAGACGCAACGCCACCAATTACCATAACTTCCTTTTTGTTTGTGTAAGAAAGAGCTCTTTCTGTAACTTCTAAAAGCATAGCATATGCAGTATGCATAAAAGAATAAACTAGATCTTCTTTATTAACTTTATTAATTAAAGATTCTGCATATGTTAAAAGTCCAGAAAAAACAAGATCCATGCCTTTTACAGAATAAGGCATTTCAATATAATTTTTTCCTTCAAAATATATTTTATCTAAAATAGGTCCACCAGGAAAACCATAACCCATAGATCTTGCAAATGAATCTAAAAGATTCCCAATTCCAATATCTAAAGTTTCACCAATTATTTTATATCTTTGATTATCTAAACCTATAATTTGTGTATTTGCACCAGATGTATAAATAACCAATGGATCTTTTGCTTTCAATAATGTTTTACCAATTTCTATATGCGCTACACAATGATTAACACCAACAATTGGTTTATTATACTTTATGGAAAGAGTCCTTGCTAAAGTTGCCCCTACAGAAAGACAAGGGCCTAAACCAGGACCTTTTGCAAAAGAAATTACATCAATGTCTTTTATAGATAACTTAGACTTTAATAATGCTTCTTCTAAAACATCTACTGCATTTTGATAATGGAACTGTGCAACTTCAGAAGGTTTAATTCCTTGTTGTTGATTTGTATATTGTTTTTTATAATTTGCAAGAATATTACCTTTATTATCAATAACACCTACCCCAAAAGTGTGTGCGGTAGACTCTATACCTAAACAAACTATTTTTTTCATAAAAATATTGTTTTTTATTTTAAAATTAATCAAAAGAAGTAAGATAATTTCTTACATGTACAAGTTCTTCTGGGGAATAATAACCTGGTGGTGCAAGGACTACTTTAATTTTTCTAAAACTTTCTGTATATGCATTTAAACTATACATATATGACTTATTAAGAGCAAGATGTACAAAAGCATCAGACATATCTTGATAATTTCCTAAATAAAAAATAGCATGACTATAAGGCACGGGTTTACCTCTAAACCTATTTTCACCAACATACACCCCTAAAATTAAACCAGGATATAAATGGTCTAAATTCAAAGGTTTTCCATCTTCCCAACTCCAAAGAACTTGTGCATCACCTCTTCCTTTTTTTGGTAAATCCCAAGCATTTGCTGATTCCCATTCTATTTTGTTACCAGATGAATCAGTACCATAATCATAATATCTATTCCCAAACTTCACTGCAAACCCTGCACAGTGTTTATATCCAACAGGTAAATCCATACATTTTTGTTTAAGTATACAATAATTATATTTTGCAATATCTTTTGTTTCAAACAAAGGTGTAGGTACTTTAAAAGGGTATAAATTAAGAGTAAGAGCATGCATTACGGATTTAGGAAGAACTTCTGTGTTATATATTGTATATGGGTCTATAAATGTTTCCTGAATAATTGCATCATCAAAATTATGCATCATCATTTTATATGTTAAATAATAAGATAACTTTACAATATCTTGAAATACACCTTCATGTGTTAAATTGCTTGAAATATTAAAAGGTTTATTTTGTGCCAAAAATTTTGTATTAGGATTCCAATATTTATAAAATAAAATAAAAGCAGCATCTATTGCCTCATTATTATCATAACTCTCAAACACATTTTTGTCAAAAGTTATTTCTTGTGTATTATTAGATGGACTTGCTATTAATTTATCTTTATCCCTAGAATACACAGCACCTGCAAACAATACAGATGCATAATTTTTATAATTTATATTTTCTGTTTGTTTCATATAATTACATAATGAAACATAATCATCTTTTGTAAAATTACCATCATTAACATCATTTAAAAAACGCATTGGTGTTCTATCCTCTGAAACTAAATAAACTTTAGGTGCTTCTGTAGAGTCATTGTTTTGAGAAGAAGGTGTTGTTTGATTAGAAGATGAATCAATAATATTAGTATTGTTCAATTCAGAAACTGGCTTAGCCAAAGATAACAATTTATCTTGTTGGTCCTTAGGCAAACTAGAAAAATCTAAAAAAGAAACATACTTTAAAGAATCTGGAATATCAGAAACAATTTCTGTTAGAGGTATAATTTTTGAAGAAATTTCTTTTGATAATAATGTATCCTGTAAAATTGGATATTCAATATAACCTATCAAAGGCAACTCAGTATAAATTGTTTGCTCAGGATCTGTTTGTAATTCTTCTTTTTTAAAAACTAATTCTTGTTCTAAATCAAAAGGATATATCTCATTAAAATTATTATCCGAAAACTTAGCTTTATTAAAATAATCTTTTAAACTAATATAACCTTTATCAATTACTTCTTCACTATTACAATAACTCTTCAAATCAACTTGTGCCCAGCCACTATCTTCTTCTTTAGTAAAACCACCAGTACCATACTCAGAAGTTTGTGCAATTATTGCCCAAAACTGAGCTGTTTCTTCTTCTGTTAACCCATAAAGATTAGCAACATCAAAAATAACAGAATTAAAATTAGCTAATTTTTGAAGTTCTTTAGGGTTTGGATTTACTACATATCTCAAATATTTATTAAAATAAATTTCTCTTAAAATATATATGTAATACATATCATTATACATTTTATCATAAACACCACCACTAGAAACATGTTTATTAAAAGACAAATTAAATACATCTAAATTTGATAATAAACCACCTAAATAATCTAAATAAAACTCATCTGTTACTTCTAAATTAACTATCTTTTTTGCAGATCTTGGGCCAATAATATTTCTATAATTTAATGCAAAAGTATCATCTTCTGGTAAAAATGTAAAAGGTGTTAAAAACAAATAATCTAGTTCATAATTAGGATTCTGTAAAAATGTATTTTCATCAGCTAAATCATAAAATTTTTGATTATTAAAACCTGCAGGGCTTATTGGCCCTGTATAATCTAAATGATCTACATTCCCAGCAAATGGTTTATATTGAGCACCTACAATAATAGTAGGAAGATTTGTAGGGAAAACTATTTCAACCTTAGAATTAAATTCTTGTAATTTAGAAACTTTAATCTTATACTTATATGGAACAATCTTTGTATTAGAAATACAATTTTCATTAACATTTACATCACAAAAATAAATAGTATTTGTATCAATTTCTTTAAAATCAACATCATTTTTAATAAATAAATCTTTTTGCATATATTCTTTAAAATCAGGAGTTCTAGGTATTCCATAAAAATAAATATAATCTTCTTTATTAAAATCACTATAATTAGAAACCGTTAATATTAACTTTTTAGTATTTGTTTTTGCCTCTAATGCAAGATTTAATATATTTGAATAATACCCAGGGAAAATCTTTTCAGGAGCTATTGATTCTACAGACAAAGAAAGATCAGATATATATGGCTGTATCTTTAATTTAATTTTTTTGTGTGGATCAGTTTTAGAAATTAAAGTTAGAGAAAAACCTTTTGTTAGATCATCAATAGTTATATCCCTTAATTGCAATGAATTAGTAGGAATAATTGACTTTTTTGCAGATGTGCCAACTAACTTAATATTAAATTCATTTAGGTTTAAAGATACTAAATCATTTTCAGACCATTCTAAAGAATCTAAATTCATCTCAAAAAAAGTAAACATAAACTGAAATTTAGAAGAACCTATAGAAGATTTCCCATATAAATTATCAAGTAATATACGTAAAACAATCTCTTGATTTGCATAATCTACTTCATGGAAATAAGGTAATGTTTTACCTTGAAATAAAATTTCTAAATTAAAATAAACAGGATAATCTAAAACTAAAGATTCATATTGTGGCAATAAATCATTATCATTTATTTTTTTCTTAAAAAAAGAAGCATCTTTATTTGGCTCATCAAACAAATAATTATCCTTTCTATAATATTTTCTATCATACTTTAAAAACCCAGACCTTTCAATTTTAGAATATAAAAAATTCTTTTGCAAAACAACATCATTGTTTTCTTTTGCTAGGCCTGCATAATTTGCATGAGGCGAATTATATTGAAAACCAAATAAATAAAGCGTACCAGGTGCATCAATTACTTTTCCAGGAATTACAAAATCCATATTTGTTTTTTGTTGAGATGGTGTATATGAAGAAATATAAACATAATTAATTATAAAATAATCTCCTAAAAATAAATCTTGAATATATTTTGAATACTCAAGAGATGAAATATTAAAAAAATTTGACATTTTTGTTTTATATAAATTATAATAATACATATATTCCTGTTCTGATTCTGCATCTTGGCAACTTTTAATAAGTGAAAAAATACCACCTTCTTCAAAATTAGATTTATCATAAACTAAATTAGACAATAATGTTTTAAGTTCAAACTCAGAAACAGACAATTCTTCATCAGCATATGGATTATTTGTGTCTTCATCTAATATTGGATAAAATAGTTCATCATCTAAATAAACACCAACTAAATAAAGAGTATTTGTTGTATTTTCTAAACTTAAATTACCCATAAACACATTTTCTGATAAAAAATAATTTACATCATTTATCTTTAAACCAACATCATCAGATTGTGCAAAAATTGTTGGAAAGATAAATAAAAAAAACAAGAAAAAAAACAATGTTTGTATAAAAATATTTTTTTGCATAAAATTATCTTTTATTTATTTTAAATGTTTTGTTTTTTTGAATTATTTATATTCGAATAATATTTAATACATAAAAATATATTTAATTTAAACCAAAACATATTTAATTTAAACCAAATAAATATAATACAAAAACCTTTAAAAAACAATGGTTCATTTTTAAAAGTGAAATATAATATATGTTTTTTAACAATAATATTTAAATATATAACCTATTACAAATACATTAAACAATTGAGGAAAAAATATGGTTATAAAAATATATAATACACTAACAAGAAAAAAAGAAACATTTAAACCAACAACACCAGGACTATTAAAAATTTATGTCTGCGGATTGACTGTTTATGACAATCCACATATTGGACATGCATTTTCAAATATATTCTATGATGTTCTAATTAATTATTTTAAACATTTCCATAATTACAATATTCTCTACATTAGAAACATTACAGATGTAGGGCACTTAACAGAAGAAACAATGGAAGACAAAATAGAAAAAAGAGCAATTGAAAGGAAAATGCATCCAATGGAACTTGTATATATGTATACAAAAAAAATGTGGGAAAACTATGATGCACTACTATTAGATAGGCCAAACATTGAACCAACAGCAACAGGCCATTTAATTGAAATGCAAGATTGGATAAAACAAATGCTTGAAGAAGGATTTGCATATAAAACAAAAAAAGGAAATATTTATTTTGATATATCTAAAGTGCCAGAATATGGAAAACTAGCAAACAAAAAAATAGATGAACTAGAAAAAGACACAAGATTTGAAACAGATCCTGAAAAAAAAAATCCACATGACTTTGCATTATGGAAAATTGCAGATGAAAAACATATAATGAAATGGAGCTCACCATGGGGGGTGGGGTTCCCTGGATGGCATTTAGAATGCTCAATAATGAGCACAAAATATTTAGATGACAAATTTGATATACACGGTGGAGCTGTAGACCTTGTATTTCCACATCATGAAAACGAAAGAGCACAAAATTATGCACACTTCAAAAAAGAAGTTGTAAAATATTGGGTACATACTGCACTACTTACAATTAATGGAAAAAAAATGAGTAAATCTCTTGGAAATTTTATAACTATAGATGAATATTTAAAAAAACATTCACCACAAGCATTAAGATATTTAAAAACAAGTGGGCATTATAGAAAACCACAAGATTACAGTGAACAAGCAATAATTGATGCAGAAAAAACATTAGAAAAAATAAATAACTTTATACAAAGATTAGAAATGGTAGACAATAATAGCTCAACAGAATCATCAATCAAACAAATTTTAGAAACAACAAAAACAAACTTTTCAAATGCAATGGATGACGATTTTAATACCCCTGCTGCATGGGCAAACATTCATTTTCTAATAAAAGAGACAAACAAACTATTAGATAAAAATGCATTAACAACACAAGATGCACAAAATATTTTAGAATTTCTAAAAAAAATAAATCTTGTATTCAAAGTTTTTACATTTAAAAAAGAAGAAACACAAAACAAACCAAAAATAAAAAAAGAAGAAATAGAAAAACTTATAGAAAAAAGAAACAAATTAAGAGAACAGAAAAAATGGGAAGAAGCAGATGCAATAAGAGCAAAATTAAGTGAAAAAGGAATTATTTTATTTGATGACAAAAACAAAACCACATGGACATATGCATAAACACATATTAACAAATATTGTGTTTAAAAAAATTATAAAAAAAATAAATTCAAACTTATGGTTTATATCTAATCATTGTTCTTGGAAAAGGAATTGCATCTTTTATTGAATCTGTACCTAAAATATATGCAACTAATCTTTCTACACCCATACCATAACCTGAATGGGGTACAGAACCATATCTTCTAGTATCTAAATAAAATTCATAGTTTTGTGGATTTTCACCCATCTCTATTAATCTTTTTGTAATTTTATCTATATCTGCTTCTCTTTCACTTGCACCAATAATTTCTCCATAAGCCTCAGGAGCAATACAGTCAAATCCTAAAACAACATCTGGATTTTCTGGATCTTCCTTCATATAAAATGCTTTTACCTTTTTTGGATATTTTGTAATTATTATAAATGTATCAAAAAGTTTAGAAAGTTTATCTTCTTCAATAGTTCTTAAATCTTTCCCCCATGGTATTGAAATATTATATTTTTGTTTAAGCAGATTTAATGCTTCATCATATGTAATTCTAACAAAAGGTTTTGAAATTGCAGTTTCCAACTTATTAATATCTCTTTTCCAATTATCTAAATCTTCTTTATTATTCTCTAAGACTTTAGAAATAACAAACTTAAGTAAATCTTCTGCATAATCTTGAAGTTCAGTAAACTCCATCCATGCAGCTTCCATCTCAGCATGCCAAAATTCTGTTAAATGTCTTGCAGTTTTTGATCTTTCTGCTCTAAATGATGGAGAAATAGTATATATTTTTTCTAATGCAAAAATTGCTGGTTCTGCATACAACTGCCAAGTTTGAGCAAGGAAAACACCTTTCTTTTCAAAATAAGGAACTTCAAATAATGTAGAACCACCTTCACATTGAACACTTTGTAAAATTGGGGAATGATATTCATAAAAGCCTCTTGACCTATAAAACTCATGGATTGAATTAAAAACTGTTGATCTTATTTTTAACATAGATGTCATTTTTCTACTTCGTAACCATAAATGTCTAACATCTAAAAGAAACTCTTCAGAAAAATCTTTAGAAATTGGATAATTTTCACTTTTACCTATGACCTTTAAATCACTTACATCCAATTCATAACCTTGTGGTGATCTTTCATCTTTTCTTAAATTACCTAAAACCTCAATAGAAGATTCTATTCCTAAAGATTGAGCAGCATCATATACCTGCTTTGAAACTTTCGATTTATCTATAACCAACTGTAAAATACCAGAAGAATCTCGTAAAACTATAAATACAATATCTTTTTGTTCTCTATATCTATACACCCACCCTCTTAAATTAGAGACACTTTCACCTTTAGCTATTGCATCTTTTATTAAAGAAAAATTGTTTTGCATAAATTATCCTTATTCAAATATTTTTTTATTCTAAAAGTTATAAAATAATATATAGAGAAACAATTTTTAATTAAGATGGTTTTTTAGAAAATTAAAAATCTAAAATAGTTCTTTGTGAAAGTTCTTGTAAAGATTTTGCATTAATACCTAACTCTTTTTCAACACTATGAGCAAACTCTCTAGCAAAGCCATGTACAGTATATACCTGCTTAGGATTTACTTGAGAAACAAAATTAAGTAAACTACGATAATCACCATGTGCAGAAATAGGAACATTATTTACACCTCTTGTATAATTCCAACCAGTAAAAACATATGCTGAAACATTTCTATCTAATTGTAAACTTAATGTATGGACAAGTGCTTTATTTACTAAAGAAATTGGTAAAACTAAAAAATTATTATCGCGTAAATTCCCATCTAATAATTCATAATCTAAACTATAACCATATTTTTTATAAACCTCAGAATAACTAAACGTCTTTGGATCAACAATTGGTTTTTCTTTAAAAAAATTATTTATAAAAAAAATTAGTTCTTGATTTTTACCTAAACTATAACCACCAAACACAATAAAATTATTATTTGCTAAATCATATTTTATTTTCTTAACTAACGTATCATAGGTTTCAAAAAGATCTGGAAAAGAAAAATTTGGTCTTCCAAAAGTAGACTCAATTACTAAAATATCAGCATGAACTGGTTCTGCACCTTTCAAAAGCAAAGAAGTATTTGGGTTAAAATCACCAGTATATAAAAGAGTTTCACCGTCTCCTTCAAAAAAATACATGGTACTACCTAAAATATGACCTGCATTTAATGGCGTAACAAAAAGATTATCTGAAAGCTTAATTTTTTTACCATATGCCAAATCATTAAAACTAAAATTATTTTTAGGGAAAATATTTTTAATAATTGAAATTGTTTCTGAACTTGCAAATGCTTGTTGAGGTGTATTTACTATATGGTCAGAATGGGCATGTGTAATTAAAGAACAATCTTTATCCTGTGTTTGTTTTGTTTGATCTAAATTTATTTTTATATCTGAATCGAGAATTGACAAAAAAGATGTATATTGTAATTTCATAAATTATCAAACATATATAATTATATAATTTGTAGTTTTGCAGTTAAACCCGTTATCTAAACTAATTGTTAAAGAAAATATATAAAAACAAATGCTTTTTGATAAGACATTTGCTAAAACTAAAAAAAAATTAACAATTTATAAACATTTAGGAATAATATATACTTACAAATTTTCACAAAGGGGACATGAGGCAACCAGGCAACCTTGCTGGCTCCAGACCAGCGTATTCGGGTTCAAATCCCGATGTCCCCATAACCTATTTTTTTGGGTCTGATTGTTTTGGTATAAAATTACTGACATTAAAAGAGGTACAAAGTGGGTTCCTGGTGTCCAAGATTTAATGTGTTCTCGAAGGATAGAAAATATTACCCATATAAACAAACTAAAAAGCAAGATTTGTTGGGCAACAACAAGAAACTTTGGCAGACATAATATTAAAATAGAAGAAAGAAAAAAGAGATTTAAAAGTGCCCAAGATTTAATGCGTTTTATCTTTTAGAGGCTTTAGAAATATCTGATTTTGAAGAGGATATAGTTGGAGTGGTATCACTTGATGTTGCCTGTAAAACTTTTAAACCATTGCTGTCTTTGATAACTATTGGAACTGGAGAAATATCTGTGTGTATTGGAACATTTGGCTTTTTTATTTTAATTTCTGATTGAGAAGGAGTTACAGACATTCCTTTTATTGTAATTGTTGAGGTGGCAGTGGATTGCAACAAAGTGGTTGAATCTTTTATCTTTAAAGTAATGACTCTTGTCTTTGGAGTTAAACTTGTTAAACCTAGTTGCTTAGGAGTTGCTGTGAAATTACATTGCTCAGATATTGGGTTTGTTTGATTGTCTGAATACCATTTACAAGATATATTACCAACATTGTTTATGTAACCTGCTGTGAAGGCAATTGGTTCTGTTTGATTAAATATAGAACCAGATATTGGGGAAGATATATAAGCTGTTAAAAATCCTTGTGGATCTATACCTACACCATAATCTATAATAATATTTACAGAATCTGATGCTTCATGATAACTGTCTGTTAGTTTCAAAGTGATTGTATGGGAACCTACTGACATGTTTAGATGTTCAGGGGTTCTCTGAAATGTACATAGGGAATTAAATGGGGTTGTTGAATCATCTAAATACCATTTACAACTATATGAACCAACTGCGTTTTGATGAGTTTCTGTAAAGCTTAATATTTGGTTTCTTGGATAGATCTCTCCTTCGTGGGGAGATGTTATTTGTACTTCTAATGGATATTCTATAATGTTTACATCACTTACACTTGTTATTACTTCTCGTCCTAGAGAATCTTTTAGCTTTAATGTGATTTCTTGTATACCTTGTGAAATACCTAAATTATATGGACTATTTGTAAAGTTACATGCTTGAGAAATTAGATTACCTTGATAATACCAATTACAATCTACATTTCCAACATTGTTGTTATGAGTTTCTGTAAAAGAAATATTGCTATAATAATTATAAGTGTTTCCTGAAATAGGTGATGTGATTTGTACTTCTAATGGAAGTGGAAGAACTTCAATAGTTACTTGGGCTGTTGATGTTTGATTGGAATATTCATCTTTCACTGTTAAGTTTAAAGTAACATTACCTACTGGAAGATTAAGAGCTTGAGGAGTATTTGTAAAATTACAATCTGTACTTATGG
>DAOPNM010000005.1:0-26553 GCA_035357435.1 archaeon
GCAAAATCAACCAAAAAGCAAAAGGGTTTTGTGATAATGGTAAATTAACATTCATACCATAAAATGAAGAAATAATCATAGGAACAGAAATAATTACTGTGATAATTGTTAAGGTTTTAATAACCCTATTAGCATTATTAGAAATTACAGAAGACATAATATGGATTGTTTCAGTAATAATATTTGTATAAATTGTTGACATATCAATTGCTTGTTGATTTTCATCAATAAGTGTATCTAATAAATCTTCATTTGATTCAGAATATGTAAATATGTGCATGTGAGACATTCTTTCAAACAAAATATCATTATTCCGTAAAGATGTGCTAAAATAAACAAGAGATTTTTGTAAATCTAACAAACTAGTAATCTCTTCATTACGTTGATGTTTTTCTAACTTTTCTTCTAAATAATCAATTTGTTTAGAAATATCTTTTAAATAATTCAAATAGGTTCTTGTAGCTAAAAGCAAAAATCTTAAAAAAAAATCAATTTTTTTAAAATAAATTTTTCTTGTTTTTATTTTTTCTACAATTTCATTTTTTTTAAAAGAAATTGTAATCAAATAATCTTTTGAAAGAAAAATTCCAATAGGAATAGTTGTATAAACATCTTTTTCTTTTTGTGGTGTTCTTATAATAATAAATGTATATTTCTTTTCTTTTTCAATAATTGGTATTTCATCCAAATCTTGCAAAGACAAAATATTTTCTTTAAATGAAAGAAACTCATCTTTTGGAATTTTAAGTAAATCTGCTAATATTAAAATATCTTGATCATCAGGTACAAATACATTTAACCATGTTTTTTCTTCTGGTTCTTTTAATATTTTTAAACCATTTGGTGTTGGTCTTAATATTTCTATCATGTACAGTCCATTTTTGTTAATAAAATTTAAACAACAAATAAAAAATAAATCAAAATATATATAAAATGATCTGTATAAAAAATAAATATAAAAAAAATTATAAAAAAAATTAATTAAAATTTTGAAAAAAAATAAAAAGATAAAATATGGCAAAAGGAACATCAACAATTTTATTTTTAATAATTGGATTAGCTATTGGTTTCTTAATTGGTTGGCTTGTATTTGGGGAAATTACACAAACAGGAGAAGCACGAGTAGCTATAGGAGCTATAGGAAATTCAACAACAGGAAAATCAGCAGCAAATTCAAATCCAGGATATACACAAATAGATAACATAGAAAAACCAACAAATAATACAATTCCAATATATATAATTAGGCAACTACCTAACACTAATGAACTTCAATGTTTAGGACATAATAAAAATTGGGTAAAATTAGACATCACAACCATTAACGAACTAAATAATAAATTGCATAGCAACCTTTGTAAAAACATATTAGACACAACAGATATAGACACAGGAAGCATTGTTACAAATAATGGTACACAAACACGTTAAATAAAAAAATGTTATTATTTATTAAAAAAACAAATTATTATTTGTACACTTGTAGAAAAATTAAAACTAAAAAAACTATTTGAATTCTCTCACAAGTGTCAAATTACCTTTATTATCGTATGCACCCAAACCAATTGTTTCTAAAGCAGGAATTATTTTTCTTTTAGGAAAAAGCTTCTTCAAATTATAAACACCTGCATCACACGCTAAAACAATGGTTACATCACCATGAAGTTCATCTTTTTTAAGCATATCATAATTACAAGCAGTCCCTATTAAATCCATATCCACAACATTAAAACCATCTTTCTTTAGTCTATTTGCAAGATTCTTCATTGCCTTCTCCCCACCTGTTTCACACATAAGTGCACATACATTACAAGAAACAATACCTATTTTGTCTTTTTTATTTAATTGCTGTTTAAGTAACCCATATGGTTTCATTTCAGTTATAATCATCAAAAATCACCTAATTTATCCTAATTTATCTAATTTATCAATCTATTTCATTATACAACAATATTATAAAAACACAAACATTTAAATATATTTTGTTATTTTATAATTATGTAAATATATTAACAAACAAGGTAAAGATAAAAATATGAACATATTAAATTCAATAGGTTTTGATCCTTCACTTTTAGGTGCAGGGGCAATGGGTGCAACAATTGGGTTTATATTAGGAGTATTAATTGTATTATTTTTTATAATATGCATCATTGTATATTTATACAAATGTTGGGCATGGTACACAATTGCAAAAAAACTAAAATATAAAAATGCATGGCTTGCATGGATACCAATTGCACAATATTTTTTATACCCTATATTAGCTAAAAAAGATTGGGCATGGGGTTTTATTGTATTACTTCCTTTAGTATTATTACCATTATTAATACTCCCAATTGCAGGAATAATTATATTTTCTTTAGGATGTTTAATAGTAACTATACTTAAAATAATTTGGAGTTGGAACATATTTGAACAAAGAAAATTCAATGGTGCGTTAAGTTTATTATTATTAATACCAATAGCAGATTTAATAATAATTGGAATTATTGCTTGGAGTAAATAAACCAATTATCCAAAAATGTTCAAGTTAATAGCAAAATCTTTTTTTTGATTTATTAAACAATAGCCAACATACAAAAGAATATATTTAAAAACTTATTCACTCAATATAGTTATATGGTGCCAGATATAATTTTATGGAGTATCCTTATATTGGGTACAATAATACTTACATCAAAAATAGTATCACAAACCACCTCATTAATTGTGACAGGCGTTGGCTTAATTGTCAGCATATTTGTTTTAAACAATGTCTTATTGTCTGTATTATTCTTTTTATTGCTTGAATTTTTTATAATAAGCGACACATATAAAATAAAAGACTATGGAAAAGCAGTACTAAAGACACTAGAAATTGACTTTGTAATAATAATTGCAGGCGTAGGCCTTTATGCTTTATATTGTATAATATAAAAAAAAATTTCTTTTATTTTAGAAAATTTCTTTTATTTTATTTCTTTTATTTTTATTAAAATAGAAAATTTAAATTTTAATATATAACTTATAAACATTATATTTATCTTTTGTCATCTTCCTCATATCACGAATACCAATATTAATCTTTTTCACTTTTGTATTCCAAAAACTATGCATATCTTTTGTTGTTGACTCCCCTAATAAAATAGAATTATTATAACCAATAGATTGAATCTTTGTTGCTACATTTATTGGTTCTCCAATTAAATCTAAATGTTGTTTTAATTTTTTATAACCAACAACAACCCTCATCACTTCTCCTGAATTAAGTCCAATTCTAAATTGAATAGGAGGAAGTTTATATTTCTTTAAAAGTGGAGTAAGATACTTAATTATATATTTTTTAACTGCATAGGCACAATATAATGCATTATCATGCATTCCACGTACATCTGGTTCTGGAAAATATGCCAAAATCCCATCACCCATATATTTTAAGACATACCCATTGTAATTATAAATAACCTCTCCTACACCTCTAGAAAAAACAGAAATCAATTTAGATATTTCTTTTAAATTTAACTCTTGACTCAAATATGTTGATGAAACAATATCAATAGATAAAAATGCCATAAACTTTGTATCTACCTTAAGTTTAGAAATATATTCTTCACTCAAATCAATATACTTATAATAGCGTAAAAAATCATGATCATTTAACCAATATTCTGTATCCTTATATAAATTTTCAAAAAAAAGATCCTCATTTGGCTGTTTAGGAATGGTGCCTGGTTTTAATGATTTTAAAAACTCTTCTGCACCTTCGTTTAAGTAAGTTTTCTGTTGTAATTCTGGTAACATAAATAATTCATTTCTCATTTTTTACATATAAGTAAATATCAATACATTAAAGTATTACAAAAAACAAGCTCTAAAAAAAGTTTTTATTTGAAATAAAAAAATATAAAACTCCATAATATTTTTTGAACTAAATATTTCTATCTATATATCTATACAATATCAATTATATATATATCAATTAAGAAAAACATTTTTAAAATGTATTATTTAAAAATTTAAAATAAACACTAATGGGTGCCTAAAACATATGGCCGCGTATATAAATATTTTTCATTTAATTTAAACAACTTATTTTCAGATTTAGAATATTCATAAACAATAGGCATGCCTGTTGCTAATTCTAAAAATGGTATATCTTTATCTGAAATATTATCTATATATTTAATAATTGTACGAATAGTGTTACCATGTGAACAAACCAATATATTTTTTTCTTGTTTAACATATGGATAAATTACTTTTTCAAAATAAGGCACTGCACGCTTATATACATCCTTTAAACATTCACCACCAGGTGGCCTTACATCATAACTTCTCCTCCACAAAAATACTTGTTTTTCACCATATTTTTTTGCAGTTTCTTCTTTATTTAACCCTTGCAGCTTGCCATAATATCTTTCATTCAACGCATCTGTTGAATATATTGGCACTTCTTTTTTTACTTTATCTTTAACATGTTTAGACCATTCTTTTCTTTTTTTATTAGTGTGTTCAAAAATACCAACATAATTATCTTCGAATTCACTTAAAATTGTAGAAAGACATTGGGTAGCCCTAATTAATTTAGAAGTAAAAGCAATATCTAAGTCTATATTTTTTATATACTTTGCACACTTAATTGATTCTTTAATACCATTTTTACTTAAAGAAACATCTACCCAGCCTGTAAATTTATTATCCAAATTCCAAATAGATTCTCCATGTCTTACAAAAATTAAATAACTCATAAATATTCTATGTTCCTCTTTTTTATTAAAAAATAATAAACAAATAAAAATAAGAGAAAACATTTAAATAATCTTCTTTTTAATAACTGCGAAATATACATAAAAAAAGAAGGTTTATAAAAATATCAGTTCTAATATTTATAGGTATAGGGATTTGGAGCTTTTCCTAGAGAAGTTTTTCCGTAAGGAAAAGTAACAGTTGAATCCGAACTGAAGTCGTTTGGAATCTTTCTAGGTAAGATGCTTCTGCAAGGAAGCTACACACTGGATCCAAATTTATCCCCTATACCTTTTTAATAAATCTAATTTTGCTTTTTATCTTTTTTATTATCTAGACATTTATTATCTACATGTTTTTATATAAATATAGGCCCATAATAACACATGAAATATTGGACAAATTTATTTTTGCAAAACATTATTTCTTGGACAATTTATTTTTTACTAAAAATTAATTAAAAATTAATTTATTAAATAATAAATTATTTAAATAATAAATTACTTAAATAATTAACAATTAATTAAAACTAATTAAAAACTCTGTTTTTAAAATAATTGGATATTATATAATATATACAATAGATAGTTCTGGTTCTGTGGTCTAGTGGTTATGACATTGCCTTCACATGGCAAAGATCCCCAGTTCGAATCTGGGCAGAACCATTATATGTATAAAACACAGATTCAAATGGTTATAAAAATAGGCAAATCGTCAACAAATAAAAAAATGCATTACTCTGTTGGGGCAATTATTGAAAAAAACAAGAAATATCTTATTATTGACAGGGCAATATTTCCATATGGTTATGCAGGAATTGCTGGACACATAGATATTGAAGACAAAACTCCTGGATATGCAATAAAACGAGAAATAAAAGAAGAATCAGGGTATAGTGCAAAAAATTGTAATTTACTTTTCAAAGAAGAGATAGAAAACAATCCATGTTCAAGAGGAGCAAGCACACATTATTGGTATTTATACAAATGTGAAGTCTCTGGAAGAATAAAACAAAACAAAAAAGAAACAAAATCAATAGGATGGTACACAAAACAACAAATACAAAAACTTTACAAACAAAAAAAACTAGAACCTGTATGGGAATATTGGTTTAAAAAATTAAATATCATTTAACTTCTATTATTTTTGTTAATACCCCTACTATAAACCAGTGAAAAATAACTTTTTTTAGATTTTACTTGTCTATTTTCTTTATTCTATTTTTTTCTTTTCATTTTTTTGTCTCATTTTATTATATTTGTTTTTTAAGGGATTAAACTAAATTGAAAAAAATGAAAAAAATGAAATATCTGGACATTTACTATGCTTCAAAAAACATATATAAAACATAAAACATAATATATAAAATAATATAAAATTTTTTAGAAAATTTTTTAGAAAATAAGATAATATAAAATAAATTAAATATACATAACAACTATGTGACAAATATTAAAGACATAAAAAGTTTTACAAAAAAGTTTTGCAGAACTGCAGAAAAAATAGGAAAATTAAGCATTTTCTAAAGATTTCTTTATTTATAGGCGTAGATTCGGCATAAGAATCATTATACGGAATAGATTTTTAACCAATTTAGCATAATTTTTTTAATTTTCGCCACAGCATGGGCAAGATACAGCACCACAACACACACAAATTCTTTCAGAAGAGGTTGACGTAAACAATGGACTTCCTTGAACTAAAAATCCATATTGGAAAAAACCAGACTGATTAGCAACACATTGTTTTTCCATAGAAATTAATGTAGTACAAAGACCAGAAATTTGCCAATTGCTTTCATAACCAGTAATATTATTGATATATGTACATTTTGCCCAACAATAATCAGGATCAATTATATCTTTTTGCTCTTTTTGAGAATGTGCAGCAATATAACTTTCACCAATAGTTTCTGTTTCACCAAAAACCAACCACCCAATCAAAAAACCAACAACAAATGCAATGACAATAATTAATACCAAATTATAACCTTTATTTGAAACCATTTGCTTCACCAAATTTACATTTCATAATATCTTATATATATGTATTACACCAACACATTTATTAACATATATTAACGTGGCCAAATATAACATGTCCAACAAATCATGTGTAGAACACTATTTTTTTATTTTTATTTTTTTATTAAAAGGATTTATGACTTTAATTCCTGAAATTTTTTTAAAATCCATAGTGTTTTCAGTATAAATTGTTCGTATTCCATTTTCCAACATGGTTTGAACCAACAAAGCATCAAAAAAATAAATATTTTTTTCAAAACATAACTCAAGAGCATCAATTATTGTATTTGAAGAACAAGATACCATATTAAACATATTCTGTATATTATTAATATCTTTTCTTAAAATATCTACATCTGATACTTTTAATTTATATTTTGTTATATTTATATATTCTACAAGCGTTTGTACACTAACATATGCTGCATTTGTATTATGAAGTTTAATAAGAAAATCTCTGGCTATTTCCTTTTTTTCTAGAGACTCTGCATTTGTATATGCTGCAATAAATATACTCGTGTCTATTAAGCATTTATCTTTCATAATACTCAACCCTTGCCTTTGGTATTTTTGAACCCTTACCAACTTTTGCACATTTTTCTTTAGAAGTTAACTCCATAAAATTTTGTACCGCCTCATTCCTCTCATTCCTAAGTTTTGTAATTGAATGCACAATTGTTTTACTTAATGCATCTTTTCTGGAGCCATACATCATTTTAGCGGTACTTCTTAATATATTTTCTGATTCTTTATCCATAGATATAGTAATTATTCCCATATAAATCACCAAAAATAAAATAAACCAAAACATATTTAAATAGATATGTTTTAAATAAAACAATATTTAATTAATTTAATATTTAAATATATATTTATGTAATAAATGTGTGTTTAAAAAATATACATGTCCAAGAAATAATGTTTTTGTATTCATAAAAAATTAATTAAAAAAAACCAATAAAAAATTTAAAAAAATTATAGATACTCTGTATGATACTTATTTTTATCATTTACCAAAATAATATCATTAGTTTGCCATTCTTTAATCCAATCACTAACCGCAAAAGATATAAAAGTGCCTTTTTTTGTAGAACACACTATTTTTTCCAAAGAAGCATTAATTATCATTTTTTTACAAATAAAACAAGGAAAAGAATCAATTTCTTGTTTTACCCCCTTGTATACCATAATACCATAAAGATATAATGTACCTCCTGAAATATCTAAATTCTGTTTGGCTGCATTAATTATGGCATTTTGCTCTGCATGAACAGAAGCACAAAGCTCATATCTTTCACCAGATGGCACATTTAATTTTCTTCGTATGCAATATCCTCTTTGATAACAATCTTTTGTACCATGTGGGGCACCATTATACCCAGTACTCATTATTTGATTATTTTTTGTAATAACAGCCCCATAATGTGTAGATAAACAAGTTGACCGTAAAGAAACATCTTTTGCAATATTCATAAAATATTCATCCCATGCTGGTCTCTTTGTTGACTTTATTTGGGCCTTTACAAGTTTATCTTCTATATCTTCATCTTTATTTTTTATAGAAACATCTGTTTTTGAATCACATTTACAATTTTTTTTTAACAAGACTATACACCTCTTTTGCAATAACATCAACTGGTTTTATATAACCAAAACCATCATTACAATTTATAACTTCCCAACCATATTTTTTTGCACAATAAATATATGCTTCTGCAGCATCTTCCAAATGTTTATGATTATATTCATGAATGTCTTTAATTATTTTTGTTTTACTTGCTTGGTGTGCCAACATTTGCCCAACAGACGGTTCCAAATCAAATAAAACAACAACATCTGGCTTTGGAATTTTTAAAATATTAAACTCAAAATCATTTACCCATTCTAAAAATCTATCTCTTTCTTTTATATCTTTTATCTTCCCTGCTTGATGCCCCATATTTGATGAAGTATACCTATCACAAACAATAATATAACCATCATTCAACCATTTTTTTATATCCTTAGATGCTCCAAATCTATCAATAGCATACAACACTGATGCCTGATATGCATCCACTTCATCTACAGAGCCTAATTTTCCAGAAAGATATTCTTCAACCATAACAGCAGAGGGCTTACCATATCTTGGAAAATCTAAAAATTTTATATTATATTTTTCATGTTTTAACTTACTGATTAATAATTTTATTTGCGTAGATTTACCAGAACCATCAATTCCATCAAATACAATAAATTTGCCTTTTCGCATTATAACACACCACAACTATCCAACAAATAACGTGTTTTAAAAAACATTAATTTTAATTGGTTTTTCATAAACATTATCTAATTCTCCAGAATCTAAAAGATATTCATACACCTTAACAATACCAGAATGTACACTTTTTCCAGGATGCATACCTTTTGAAGGATATATTTTAAACCTAAAGTGTTTTTCTTCATTATTTTGTAGTGGATTTATTTTTTGAATTAAAGATGATTTTAAAGCCTTTGAATTAAAAGATAAAGTATTATCTAAATAAATATTAATTATAACTGATTTTAAACGATTATCCATATTTTTAATAGATATATTTAGCTCAATAGGTTCTTTTTTTTTAAAATCTAATTTGTATGGATACAAATTAATAAGAAATGATAACATATAAACTCCCAAATTATATTTTCACAATATAATAATTAAACAAATAATGTTTAAATATGTTTTGTTTATTCAAATATATTTATGAATTTTCTTCTAATAATAAGTAAAGCAGATATTGCTGCAACAACATTTAATGAACAATTATTTCAAAACTATGACTTAAAAAATATTTCAGAAAACTATTATTTACTAAAAACAAACGGAATAAACAAAATATATGTTTGGATAACACAAAAGCAACACCTTTACTTAAATGAAAAAGAAGATTTAGATAGTCAAATACCTAATTATAAACAAATAAATCAAATCATTTTTTTATCAAAACATTCCACTTTAACTAATAACAAACCACCATCAATGTTAATCCATTCTATTGGAAATTGGGGGAAAGCAGAACTTGGTGGAAAAGATCACACACTAGTAAAAACAGATCCAATTTTAATCAGGACACTACTTTTAGAGCTTAAAAAAAACAAATATCTACAGATAAAAAAATATGAAATTAAACAAGAAGCAACACACCATGGTCCGTATCTAAACAAAAACACAATATTTTTTGAAATAGGATCACAAGAAAACGATTGGGAAAATAAAAATGCAGTAAAATATATGCTAACTATTTTAATAAACAATATAATAAATTACAACAGGCAAAAAATAAAAACACAAAAAAATTGGGTAGAGGCAGTTGGTGTTGGTGGGAGCCACTATTGTACAAAATTTAATAGAATAACATTTGATGAAAAAAAACAATTTTGCTTTGGACATGTAGTTGCAAACTATGCAATACAAGAAATTGAAAAAAATCCAAAATTACTAAATCAAGCAAAAGAAAAAAGTGGTGCAAAAATAATTATTAGAGAAGAAGAAATAAAATAAAAACGTCCAAGAAATATTGTTTTTATTTTTGTTTTTTTCTAGAATATTTCTCAAAAATAGTTTGCTTAATTTTTGTTTCTAACACATAAATTACATTTAAATTTATAGAACTATTATACATTTCAGGAATTGAAAGAATCTCAGATAAAACATTATAAATATCAATGTCATCTTTTAATTTATTAGTGTATATTCCTTGCTTAATAATTTCAATTGTTAAAAAATATACAACGGGCAAAGTTCCTCCTTTTTCTAAACAAGATATAGCGAGTTTCAAAAATTTATAATGATTAATATTTAATTTTTTAATGGAAACATTTTTTTCTAAAAAAGATTCAACAGAATTAATATTAGTTTTTATAAATTCTTTTTTTAAAAAATAATAATTATAAAATTGATTTTGTTGAAATGAAGAATCTATTATATTAAATATATTGTATCCATTTGAAAATCTTACGCCAATAGATAAAAAATTATTTGTTTGTTCTAAAAACTTAAATTTTGATAGAGGTATTTCAAATATATAGTGCAACAAAATAAAATTATAAATTACATCAAATTGATATATTGAATTTATTTCTTTAGAAAATTCATAATAATTATTATAATTTATACTACTAATTTTTCTTTCAATTTTCTGTTGGTTAAAAAAAATAAAAACATCAGAAATATTTGATAACTCTTCAAGTTTCAAAAATTCTTGTAAACAATATAAATATGAAGAAAAATAATTTAGATGAATTCCTTTTAATTTTGCATCTTTTGGAATTATATCTCCTGCATATAAAATAGAAAATGGATCTAAAATTATGATATCTTTATATTCATAAATTGCAGATAAAATTTTTTTAATATTTTCAATATTGGATAATGCATAGATAATTAAGTCTATATGAATTGATTTTATAAATTCTGAAAAATTTTTTTGATCAATAAAAATTTCACGAACATTAGTTTGTTTTTCTATTGATTCTTGAAAAGTGCTATCATCTAAATAAACATACCTAGGGTTTATTTTTTTTATTTGATTTATAAAAACATTTATATTGTCTTGTAAAGAATCATAAGACAATGCAACAATTTTATATTCAGAAGGGTGCCCCAAAAAAAAATCAAGTAGCTGAATACCTAAAGATGTATTAGAACCCAAAACTGCGATATTTTTTATCATAATAATATTTTTTATACTTTTTAAAAAATAAAAAAAAAGAAATATAAAATAAAAAATTATATTTCAAAATCTATTTCTTTTTCTTAGCTGCTTTTTTCTTTGCTACCATCTTTAAACAACCCCCTTTTCTTTTTTTCTGCTTACAGCAGATTAAAAGTTATTTATATATTTGAGTAGATATATATAAAAACATATTCTATTATTTTTAAAATAAAAAAAATGTTTTGTCCAAAAAATGATGTGTAAAAATTAAATGCCAATGCTTATATTTTCTGATTTAACAAAAAATTAGATTATAAAAAAATTAAATAAAAAAATAATCTATAAAAAAATAAAATGACAAAATGTAAAAAAATTAAAAAGTTAGTTAAAAACAATTAATTTCATAATATATAAAAATATGAAAAAAGAAAAAAAGAAAAAAAAGAAATATAAAATAAAAAATTATATTTCAAAATCTATTTCTTTTTCTTAGCTGCTTTTTTCTTTGCTACCATCTTTAAACAACCCCCTTTTCTTTTTTTCTGCTTACAGCAGATTAAAAGTTATTTATATATTTGAGTAGATATATATAAAAACATATTCTATTATTTTTAAAATAAAAAAAAATAGTTTGTCCAAGAAATGATGTGTAAAAATTACATGCCAATGCTTATATTTTCTGATTTAACAAAAAATTAGATTATAAAAAAAATTAAATAAAAAAATAATCTATAAAAAAACAAAAGATAAAAAAAATAAAAATATAAATTCTTGGACAGTTGCCCAAGAAATAATATGTTAAGAGAAGAGAAATTTAATCCATAAAGTATTCTGCAGGTTTTGGTTCTGGTTCCATTCCCTTTCTTTTTCTAATTTCTGCAATCGTATCTTTTAATAGATTCTTTGGTAAAGGATCATACCCATAATATTCTGCAGTCCAAATTGCTCTACCTTGCGTTTCTCCTCTTATTAATGCACTAAACCCAATCATAGATTTTACTGGAATAATCGACTGTATACTACAAGTATCACCTTCTGTTTTAATATCTAAAATCTGTGCTCTTTTCCCATTTAATATTCTTGAAACATTACCCATAAAATCTTGTGGTACTGTTACTGTTAATAATTGCTTAGGTTCTAAAAGCGTATAATCTCCTGCCAAAATTCCTGCATAAATTGCTCTTGTAACTGCAGGTAAAACTTGTGCTGGTCCTCTATGGATTGCATCTTCATGCAATTTTGCATCAACTAAATTAACAATAAGACCAGTAACTTTTTCTTTTGCAACTGGGCCTTCGTTTGTTGCATCATAAAATGCTTGAATAATTAGTTCTTTTACTTCGAATAAATTAGTTATACCTTTTGTCCTATTAATTAAAACATTATTATTATGCACTGCCCAAATATCCTTAGACTCATCTGTAGAAAATCCACAATCTTTTAATTTTTTAATAAGATCTAGATCTTTATTTTGTCTAATTTTTCCATCAAATTTCATAGCTTTTATTTTTGAAAACATTTCAGAAGACATTGGTGTGACCTGTAATTTAAAATCATTATGTTTATTTGGCGTTCTACCATTAACAATAGGCCCATCTTTCTGCGATGTTTCATAATAAACTACAATTGGTTGCCCAACTGTTATTGGTATTTTGTTATCATCAGATATTTTAATTTGAATAATCTCTAAATGAAATTCACCCATTCCAGAAATCAAATGCTCGCCTGTTTCTTGATTTAATTCTACTCTTACATTTGGATCTTCTTTAGAAATACTATGCAATACCTCAATTAATCTTGGCAAATCTTTTGAATCTTTTGGTTCAACAGAAACAGTCATTACTGGTTCAACACTTGTCATAAAACTTTCAAATGGAACAATTTCCTTATTAGAAATAGTTTGGCCAGCATAAACTTCTTTCATACCAATAACTGCAACAATATTCCCTGCTTTTATTTCATCTAAAACAATTCTATCTGGCCCTAAAAAGATAGCAACTTGCTGCACTTTTTCTGTTTTTTCTGTACCTATTATATGCAAATCAACACCTTTCTTAATTGTTCCTGCATATAATCTACCACTTGCTACATCTCCAGCATGTTTATCTAAAACAACATCTGTAACCATCATTGCAATATTATCTTCACTAGTCTCACAATTAAGCATTGCTTTCCCTTCTGGTGAATCTAAATCACCTTTCCAAATACATGGAATTCTGTATTTTTGTGATTCTAATGGAGATGGAAGATGTCTAACCACAGCATCTAATAAAACATCACTAATTGGTATTTTTTCTGCTAATTCTTTTTGTTTTTCGTTTTCTGCATAACTAATAATATCTCCAAAATTCATATTAAATTTTTCCATTGCAGAAACAGACAATCCCCAATTATGAAAACCGGATCCAAAACAAACAGATCCATCTTTTATGTTTACTTGCCATTTTTGTTTAAATTCATCTGGTGCATTTTTTGCAATTAAATTGTTTACTCCCATGATAATTTTGACAAATCTTTTTTGCATATCTTCCGGAGTTACATGCATTTCTGTAATTAATCTATCAACTTTATTAATAAATAAAATGGGTCTTACTCTTTCTTTCAATGCTTGCCTTAAAACAGTTTCTGTTTGAGGCATTATTCCTTCTACAGCATCAACCAGAACAACTGCACCATCTACAGCCCTCATAGATCTAATTACTTCTCCTGTAAAATCAACATGGCCAGGAGTATCTATAATATTAATTAAATATTGTTCTCCATTAATTTCACAAGGTACAGACACATTTGCTGAATTTATAGTGACACCTCTTTGCTGTTCTAAATAATAAAAATCCATAAATCTTTGTTCTCCAGCTAAGCCCTTTGAAATTAAACCTGCTGTTGCAACAAGATTATCTGTTAATGTTGATTTACCATGATCAACATGTGCAATAATTGCAATGTTTCGTATGTTTTTTTGATTTGACATTAATTTGGATGCCAATTCTGCTACAGTTTCTTTTCTTCCCATTTTATATTCACCTATATATTTATTTTATATATTAAATTTTATTTAAATATAATTTTACTTTAAAAACAAAAACAATTATATTTAATTAATATTTATTTAAAAAATTTTTTTATATCTTTATAATTTTATTTATTGCTCTTTTTTATAAAAAGCTATAATATATTATATATGGCAATTATTTTAAATATATTTGTCTTTAATATTAATTTAGATTAGATTTATATTAAATAAAAAAAGAAACATAAAGAAAAAGGGACTATGAAATATTCAAAAACATTGTTTATATTTATTATTTTATACTTGATCTATTTACCATACACTTTTGCACAAGAAAACTATCTTGCAGATCTTAAGTTTACAATTCAAGAAGATGGTTTGGTATTAATTTCAGGAGAAACAAATTATAATCCTCTTAATATATCTCAAACTAATGAATTTACAACAAAAAAAGGAGAATATTGGATTTTTGAGATAAAAACACAAGATGTTTTTAAAAATTTTTATTATGAAATTTATTTGCCAAAAAATTCAGAAATAAACTATATAAAAAGTGAAAATAAAATAAGAATAACCACAATAGATGATCGTGTAAAAATTATAGGTTATGGAGATAATAATTTTATTCAAATTATGTTTCAATATTCTAAAAAAAATAACATATATGAGAAAAAGACATCTTGGACATATTATGTGATTACAGGACTAATTATTGTTTGTGGAATAATTGTATATAAATCTTTAAAGAAAAAAAATAAAAACCAAGAAAAAACACCTGCAGAGGAAAAATTAAGTACTTACGAAAAAGACGAATTAAATGAAAGACAAAAACAAATAATTGAAATTCTTATAAAAGAAAATAAAGAAGTTACACAATCATATTTATACAAAAAATTAAATATACCTAAATCCTCACTTGCAAGAAACATAAAAAGTCTTGAAAGAAAAAATATTATAGAAAAGAAAAGGTATGGCATGACTAATAAGATTATTCTTCTTAAAAAATAAGAGATTTCCAAAAAGTGTCGTAATTGTTCCAGGGTCATACCGGTTGTTCCAGGCAATTTATATTAAGTGTTCCAGTGTAATATTTATAGAAAATAATCTAAAAAAGATTATTTTTTTAAAAATAAAAGAATTTAAAAAAAGGAGGATAATTTATGCAAAAAGATATAAAAAATGGAAAAGGAATCATAATATTATTTGCAATAATTAGTTTAAGTTTTATATTATCATCTAACCTTGTAGTTGCAGATGATATATATGATGGAAACACACAAATAGTAGATGAAAATGTAATAAATGAAGCAATATCAGAAATAGAAACACACGCATCAAGTCAGTTTGCTCTAAAGATTAGATTTACACAATTACTTGGAACTATTAATCTAAAAATTGAACAAACACAATTAATAATTTCTAAACTACAAGATAATAATATAGATACATCTGCTGTTGAAGATAAAGTTTCAGAATTAATATCTATCAAAAATGATGTTTTGACAACATTAGAAAGCATAACACCAGATTATAATATAGAAACTCTTGGTGCACAATATGTTGCTACTAAACAATCAGCAATGTATGTTATAAAAGAAATAAGAGAATGGAATAATGCAAATGTATCTAAAGAAATAAGAGAAGATATAAAAAAAGAATTACAATCTCAAAAAAAAGAATTGAAAACAGAAGATAAATTACAAATAAGAGAACTTGTAAGAGAACATAATGCCCAAATAAAAAACGATTATCAAAAAACATATGAACAATTAAAACAACAAAAAAGGGACATGAACGAAATAAAACAAAACCTAATAGACATTAAACAAGAGCAACTTCAACAACAAAAAATAAAAATGCAATTTACAAAGGGAAAAATAAAAAGTCAAGCAGAAGTTATGACTAAAGAAAAAATTCAGAATATTAGGGAAATAGTAAATAGAAATATAGAAAAAAATGATTTACAAAAACAAAATGCAAAAGGACAAAGGTGAAAAATTATGAAAAATAAAACAGCAATTATTATAACAATTGTTGCAATAGTTATTATTGTTGCAATAATTTTAGCAATATCACCTAATGAATCAAATGAACCTTCTCAAGAAAACTTCGAAGTAGAGCAAATAATCCCTGAAAATGAAATGGAAGGGATTTTAAATGAAGAGGTTGAAACGCAACCAATTGATCTTGGAGAACTTATAGAATAAACATTTTTTTCTTTTTCTTTCTTTTTTTTAAACAAACAACTCTCTTTTTAAATAATATTTTCTAAAAATAGATATGCCACCAAAAGAAATATACATATGTGTTGTTCCAGATTTAGAAACAAATAAAATACTAAAAGAACTACAAGAAGAAATAAAAAAGGAAACACAATTAAAACAAAATGATTTTCCTCTACATATTTCCTTGAAAAGCCCATTTTTTATAGAAAATCCAAAAGATTTAGACCAATTAATAAAAGATTTACAGGAAAGTTTAAAAGAATATAAACCATTTGAAAGTAAATTAAATAATTTTGATATATTTTCAAATAGAGTTCTTGTTCTTAAAACAGAAAAAAACAAAGATTTAGAAAAATTAGAAAGAAAAGTTGTAAAGATTGTAAAAAAATACGATTTAAGAAAAAACAAATATTTACAAAATTTAAATAAACTAAATGAAAAACAAAAGAAATATTTAGAAAAATATGGGGATTATAAAATATTTGAATACTTTGTTCCACACCTTACTCTAATATTTAATATCCAAAATAAAAAGCAAAAAATTATGGGAATATTACAGAATACAGAAATAAATATGAAAATAATTGTTAATAAAATAATAATTGTAGACAGAAAAACAAAACAATTTATAAAAGAAATAAAATTTGGAAGTGGTGACTGAACAACACTTCCTAATAAACTAATTTTATTTTTAATTTTATTTTTAAAACTTAAAAACTTATTTTGACAAATTAGATAAAAAATCTGATAATATACCAACTCCTGTTATTGGTTCCCATATGTTTGTTTCGCTATTGTATTTATATAAAGTAGATGTGTCAGAATTAAAGGCCAATAACATTGTTGTTGTATTTGATGCATCTATATTAACTAATTTTGCAGATCTCATTGCTTTTCCATTTTCACTTAATGCCCCACTACATAAATAACCGATTAAAAGCCCAATAACAAGAGCAACAATTATTAACACAGTTGCATTATTTTTTTCTTTACCCATTATTATTACCTCCATTTAGTTTATAAAGTTTATAATAAAATTTTAAAAAAAATGTTTGAAAGAAAAGGTTCTTTTAACGTGAACCCATTGCAATTCTTTCAATTTCATCTTTTCTTTTTAGAGCATAACTTTTAGGATCATTCTTAGCAGCAGCAATTAATTCTTCAGCCAATGCTTTAGAAATACCAATTTTTGTACCATATGTTTTACTAAAAACTGCCAATGATATATTTTTTAATGCTTCATCTAGTCTTTTAATAGGGGCAACATCAACTGCTTGAGTATGCATTACTCCCCCCTTCTTTATTCTAATTGTGTCTTCTCTAGGGGCACTATTTTCTATAGCTCTAACTAATATTTGTATAGGATTTTCTTTTGTAACTTTATAAATATAATCAAATGCTTCATCCACTGATTTTAACATTAATTCTTTTTTTCCACACCCGTTTCGCCCTCTAAGATATTTACCAGAAAGCTTTTTTTTACCTTGCCCAGATCTCATTAATTTATTTACTAATCTTTCTACAACTGATTTTTTTGCTTTACCTGTTGGCGTAGATTTACTTACACCAAAAGTGTGTGGTATTTCTTTTTCTTGAAATCCCATATATTTTGCAAGACCTAAATCATTGCATTTAACATCTTGTGTATTCCATTTTCCAAAAACAAGCATTTAAAATCATCTCTTTGTCTTTTCTTTTTTACCAGTTCTTAACATTTCTAAGGATTGACCATTTACTTTAATAACTTTATATCTTACACCCCAAAGATCACCAATTGGTCCACCTTTTCTTCCACCAATCCCTTCAACAGTTACTTGGTCATGTATTTCTATAAACTTAATTGCTTTATCTTTAGGTGCAAATGCTGTAATCTCTTCCCCATTTTTAATTAATTTAACTCTAACACATTTTCTAATTGCAGAATTTGGCTGTCTTGCTTCAACACCTTTTTTATCAATTACAATACCTTTAGCTTGTGGTGCACCTTCTAACAATCCTGCCTTCTTTTTTACTTTATTTTTTCTTTTTGTTCTAGGATCTTTCTTTTTCCATTTTTTTCTATCTTGCATTAATTTTCTTGCTGCAAATTCACCTTTTGCCATAAACGTCTCCATTTTTGTTTTAAATAAAAAATTATTTCTTTTTAATTTTTATAATATCTTTAAACATTGCATCATCCTTTAATGGAATATCTTCTTCTTCCTTTTTTTTCAAAGCTTTTATTTTTTTTATATTTTCTTTCTCTTCCATTATTTTTTGTTTTTTTTCTTTCTTTTCTTTTTTCTTTTGTACTTTTCCAGTAACTTCATTCACAATTGTATCTTTTTCTTCAACAACTGAATTAAGTGATGACTCCCCAAAATCATTAATTGTAATAACAGAAACATTAAATGGTTTACCACATACAGATCCTAATTCAAAACCAGATTCAGGATAGTGTATACATTTAATGTTTAATAAATCACAATAGTATTCCAATTCTTTTTTTATTATTGATTTCATTGTTTTACTAACAATTAATAATTTAGGGTCACCTATTAAACATTCTTTAATTGCTTCTTTAGTGCCATATTTAACTTTACCAGTATCAACTGCAATTCTCAATTGTGTATTAAATAAACTCCAATCCATATATTTTCACATTATTTTATTTTAATTTTATTATGTAAAATTTAATTTTTTTTCTATTTCTTTTAAATATAATGTTTCTAAATATTTAAAAAAAGAACTATTTTGAACTTTCCTCTTTTTTCTCAATTAACTCTTCTTGTTTTTTCATAATTTTTTGTAAATTTTTTGGATCTAATGTTAATTTAACTGTTCCAGTACCTGCAGAAATAGGTTGCCCAACAATTATGTTTTCTGTAATTCCTTTTAAATTCTCTGTTTCATGATAAAATGCAGCATTAATTAAATGCTTAACAGTTTCTTCAAATGCAGCTCTTGCAAATGGACTTGCTTTTGCACCAGTAATTCCAGTTCTTACAATTCCTTTTACTTTACCAGTATAACACATTAAATCAGCTAAAATATAAATATGTCTTGGATTTATTGTGATATTGTTTGTATTAAATGTTAATAATAATTCATCAACAATTGCTTTTCTTGCAGCTTCAATACCTAACACTTTATTTATTTCCATTATATCGTTTGTAATTGTTCTTTCAGAATCAACTTCTGGCAATTTCAGAACAACAGACAAATTTGTTCCTTTTGTTTTAATAACAAACTCATCTTTTTCTTTTACCACAACAACTTTTTCAATGCCTTTTATCCCAAACAATGGAATTTTTTCCCATTTAAGTATTGCCTTTCTAATTGTATAAAGTGGTGTGCTTTTAGCAAAAGTAAAATTTATATTAGATTTATTTCCTGTAAATCTTTTTGAATCATATGTGTCATTTATTTTGTCATATATTAAATCCATAACTTCTTCTTTATCTTTTCCAAATTCCTTAAGTTTGTCCTCAGCTATATGAAAAGATGCTTGCTTTTCATCAAAGTCTTCTGTAAAATAACCAACATCATTTAATGTTATATGAACAAATGTATTTGCAATTTTTATAACTTTATTTTCAGATGTTGCAAACTCTGGCTTAAGATAAATTGTCATTTCTGGATATGCAGTTGTTAAGCGTGCATCAACAATCTCAATAACTCTTTGAATACCTCTTCCTACAGAAACTTCTAAAGAACCTGCATAGTGTTTTGTTCTTAATGTTAACTGTGTTCCTGGTTCACCAATAGATTGTGCAGCAATTATGCCCATTGCATCACCAGGTGCAACTAATGCATTATTATATCTGTTTGTTACAATCTCAATTAATTTATTTGTTTTTGATTTATCAAACTTTTTAGATGCAGCATAACGCTCCACTCTGTCTAAAATTGCTTTTGGTAATTCTTTCATAATTATTCCTCACACACAAATTTATGTCCAAAAAATATTGTGTTATCCATTTTTCACAAACGCTTATTTCCTAAAACTATTCATGGAAGAAATTTATATTTTTTCCAAGATATGCCTTTTCTGGTGACAATCCATCATCTCCGTAAATGTATTGAATTATTTCTCCATTAGAAGTGCGAACACTCAAATCATCTCCAACAGTTAAATCTTTTAATGCATTTGCTAATCTTCTATAAAGATAACCAGAGACTTTTGTAGCAACAGCTGTATCAACTTCACCTTGTCTACCACCAATTGAATGTATAAAATATTCTTTTGGTGATAATCCATAAAAGAAATTATTTTTAACAAATCCATAATCTACTAAAGATTTTGTTCCTTTCACATTAATACTTAAAAATCTATCATAAAAACCTGCTTTTGGTCTTCCTGTCCTAACAGTTACGACACCCCACAACCCAAGCATGTTTACAAGATTTAAAAGCTTACCACGAGAGCCCCCAATACTTGCAAGTAAAGTTGTGTTATTGTTTATTGGATATATACTGTTTTCAATTTCATCTAATTTAATATCTAAAATTTTTTGTGAAATTTCTTCTTTCATTTGTCCTGCAGCATTAATTATTTCAGATTCAAATGTTTCATCTAAACTTTTACCAGGAAATAATGGCAATGTTTTGTTTTCATATTTCTTTATAATACCATTAGTTTGGGCAATTACCTCTTTTACTTTTGTATCAATTTCTGTTTTTAATATCTCTGGTGTGTTATATTCATCTAATGCAACAGTTAAACCTTTTTTTGTAATTGTATAAAATACAAGTTTAGACAACTTATAATAAAAATCAACCAAGGCTTCTGGTGGGTAATGCCTAATCAAAACTTCAATTAAGTTCCTTTTTTTAGACATTCTTTCATCTAATACCCCTGATAAAATAATTCCATTTTTAATTCTTAAATAACAATCATATTTCTCTATATCTTTTTTTGTAACCTTTCCTTTTGCCTGATTTATAAGAGAATATAATTTATTAGGATATTCTATATTTAGATCTTTTGGCAAAATTTGTGAGGCAATTAATTTACCAGAATATCTGCCTTTTGGCCTATCTGCTTTTGGTAACTCTGTAATCCCTATAGAATACAACATTTCCATGGCTTCTTCTTTTGAAAATTCTGTATCTTTTCGTGTTAAAAGATAAGCACCTGAAACTAAATCTTCTGCAGGTGTAATTATTGGTCCACCATTTCTCATACTTAAAGTTAATTTGTTTAACATCATTAAATTATCAATTTCAGCTAATGCTGTTTCACTTTGTGGAACATGCATATTCATTTCATCCCCATCATAATCTGCATTATATGGAGGAGTAGAAATAGGATTTAATCTAAATGTTTTTCCTGGTAATACTTTTACTTTATGACCCATTATAGATGCCTTATGCAAAGTTGGTTGTCTATTAAATATTACAATATCTCCATCTTTTAATTTTCTTTTAATAGTAGAGCCTTCTTCTAATGTTTCTATAATATCGTCTGCAATATCAGGAGTAACTATTTTTCTTCTACCTGTTTTTGTAATTATATAACTTACATCACCTTCTTTTATATAATTCTTACACTTATTAATATTCCAATAAGTTACTTTCTCAGGAATTGTTAAAGAATCTGCAATTTGTTTAGGCACACCTAATTCATCAATTTTTATATCTGTAGATGGAGTTATTGTTGATCTTGCAGCAGCATTTACTCTTTTTCCAATCAAATTATATCTTAGTCTTCCTTTTTTACCTTTTAATCTTTGTGCCAATGTATTTAATGGTCTTCCTGATCTGTGTTTTGCAGAAGGCAAGCCAGAAGTTTCATTATCAAAATATGCAGTAACATTATATTGTAATAAATCCCAAAGATCTTCAATAATAATTTGTGGAGCACCTGCTTTTATATTCTCTTGTAATCTTATATTTATTCTTACAATGTTTAATAACATATGTGTTAAATCACTTTCTGCAGTAACAACATTTTCTAATGCCAAAGATGGCCTTATAGTTACTGGAGGTATTGGCAAAACTGTTAAAATAAACCATTGTGGTTTTAGAGTTTCAGAATATCCAAATAAAAACAAATCATTTGCTGGAATTTTATTTAACCAATCCATTATATCAGAAGGATAAAAACGTTCCTGATTTAAATAAAAATTAGTTGGTTTATCTATTGTTATTTTTGGTTTCTCTGCACCACAATGTGGACATTTTTTTACATCTTTTGTTAAATTAATTATTTCTTTTGTAGATCTATCTACATCTCCAGCTAATTTCATTATTCTTTGAAGTTCATTATCATCTAGTAATATTCTCCCACATTCTTTACAAGTACATTGCAATAAAATTAAAAGTTTATCAGAAAACTTTGCATGAATTACTGGCCTTATTAGTTCCATATGTCCAAAATGTCCTGGGCAATCATGCATATTTTGCCCACATGTTTTACATCTTAAACCAGGAGAAATAACACCTAAATGTAAATCCATCAATCCTCTTTCAATTGGATATCCATCTTTATCATAAATCTCTGCTCTTGTAATTTCAATAGCAGACATTTTTCTAATCATGTCATGGCTTAATACACCAAATTCAATACTTTTTATTTTTTTTGTTGCCATGTTATATCAACCTTATATTTAATCTATTTTTTCTCCAATTATTAATTTTGGGAAAATACCCATTGATTTCAATTCATCAAGTAATAATTTGAAACCATAACTTATCCTAATTGTATGAATATTTGTGCCTTTACACACTGGGCAATATTTTTTATTTCTAATTTTATCATCTACTGCAAGAATACCACAATCTGCACAAACTGGAACATCTAATTCATCTGCATCTTCCATAAGTTTTTCATAAAGTAACATTGCTGCACCATGTCCAACCAATGCATCTCCTTCCATTTCACCAAATCTTATACCCCCACCTTTTTCTTTACCTTCAGTAGGTTGTCTTGTCAACAATTGTACAGAACCTCTATCTCTTGCTTGTATTTTATTAACAACAACATGATATAGTCTTTTAAAAGAAATTGGGCCTACAAAAATAGGCATTTCTATTTTTTCCCCAGTTACCCCATCATAAAAAACTTCTTTCCCATCAGGTCTAAAACCATATTTTTTCAAAATATTAAATATTTGTTCATTATCTGTGTAAAATGGGGTTGCATCAATTATATCTCCTTGTAATGCAGCACCTTTACCTGCAACTGTTTCTAATAAATGTCCCAATGTCATTCTGGAAGGAATTGAATGTGGATTTAAAATAAAATCAGGTTTCATACCATTTTCAGTAAATGGCATATCTGATTCATCAATTACACCACCAATAACACCTTTTTGACCATGATTGGATGTAAATTTATCCCCTTCTTCAGGAATTAATTCAGTTCTTACTTTTACTTTTGCTAATTTGATACCACTTATTGTTTGAGTAAGCAAAACTCTATCAACATGACCTTTTAAATGTTTTCTTGTTGTAACAGATGCTTCTCTTCTGTTTTCTGCAACAATACCAAAATCAGAAACTTCTTCAACAAATCTTGGTGGGGAAGTTACACCAATGACAACCCCTCCTTCAGGAACAAAGGCTTCTATATTTGCAAGACCATCTTCTCCCAAAATATTATAGGCATCTTCTCCCCTATATCCTACAACAGTTTTATCAGGAACTTTAAATTCATCTGTTTGTCCAGATGGATATCTATTTTCTTGAGATGAATATGTTCTATAATAAGAAGATCTTCCCAATCCTCTTTCAATAGCACCTCTATTTACAACCAATGCATCAATCATATTAAATCCTTTATATGGCATAATTGCAACAACAGCATTTTGAATCATTGGCCTTTCATATGTCTTCAAAATCTTTTCTGTTCTTGTTGTAACTAATGGTCTTTGTGGATAATAAAGAACATGCATTTCTGTATCAAATCTTATTTCATAATTTGTGGCAGGCATTCCAACAGCTTGTCTTGAAACTTTTGCACCATGAATTGCTTTACCAGCCATATCATGATTAATAAATGGTATCAATGAAGTGACAATAGAAAAGATGGCAGTTCCAGCTATTTCTAAATGTGTGTGATCGGGTGTAAGATCCTTTTCATCTAATGCAACATAAGCATTTTCTTCTTCTTCTGCATCTAAATATTCTATTATTCCTTGTGAAACTAAATCATTCCAGGTAAGTTTTTTATTAACAACATCTTCATAAATTTCTTTTGTTAACTTAGATTTTCCATCTTTTACAACAATTAAAGGTCTTTGAACCCTACCACCATCTGTGTTAATGTATAGTTCATTGGTTTCTTCTTTATATGCAATATTTATTTGATCATCAAAGTCTCCATTTCTTCTTTTATTAATTAATTGATTTTTTAATTTATAAGGATCATCATGAAAACCAACCAAACTTCCATTTACATAAACTTTACATTTTTGTTTTGCCATAATAATACCAATTTATAATTTTTCTGTTAATTCAAGAGATTTTTCTAAAATATTTGGATCTACATCTCTTGTTACTCTTGCAAGCAATGCAAGATTTTTAGACAACCCACAATTTGGGCCATCTGGTGTTTCAACAGGACATAATCTCCCCCAATGTGTACCATGAACATCTCTTGCTTCATATAGTTCTCTTTGAATATCTAAAGAGGACTTAACTTTTCTCATGTTATTTAAAGGAGCTAAATAATTTATTCTATCCATATATACACAAACACCAGAGGTTCCTCCAACCCATGTTCCTGTTGCAACTGCAAATTTTATTCTTTCAGTAATTGCATCTGGTCTAATAATTGTATTAATATTTAATTTTCTATGCCTAGAAATAGTTCTATCTATTTGAAATTTTAAATCATTTACAAAGTGTTTAAAAGAATATCTAAACAAATCTTCCATTAATTTACCAGGAAGTTCTAATCTTTTATTAGAATAATGATCTTTATCTTCTTGTGATCTTAAATTATATGCTTTCTCAATGATTTTTGTAGCCATAATAATTAAATAATGGGCTTTTGCAATTCTATCGTCTTTAACTTGCCCTATATGTGGTAATAAAAAAAAATCTAAAACTTCTTGTGCCCTTCTTAATCTATAATTTTGTGTTTGACTTGGGGCTACGGCTCTTCCTATTTTATCTAATGCATCATTTAAGGAAACTAATTCAATCTTATCCAAATTTAAAAGAATTTCATTTCTTATAATTTTATCATCAGGGAATGCATCTAAAATATCTTTTTCTTTTAATAAACCTAAAGCATTTAATAATTCAACTAATGCTAATTTTCTTGGAGAAGAAGGAAATGAAACATAAAAAATACCTTCTGGATTTCTTTCAATTCTAACTTTTCCCTTAAATGCACCTTTTACAGAAATAACTTGTGCAACAATTATGTTTTCTGTTTGATTTATTAATATTCTATCTAATGCTAAAACCTCTTGAGTAATTAAAACTTTTTCAGAACCATTAATTATGAAATATCCACCAAAATCCATAGGATCTTCTCCAACTTCAATTAATTCTTGTGGAGAATATTTTGCAATATTACAATATTTTGATTTAACAAGTATTGGTAATTCACCAATATATACTTTTTTTTGATCAATTAATACCCCTTTTCTGTATAAATTTATATCAATATACATTGATCCAGAATAAGAAATATTTCTTAAGCGTGCTTCCATTGGTGTCAATCTAACTTTTGCACTTCTATCTGCTTCTACAATTTCTGGTGGTGTAATTTCAATATTTGACAAAACAACTTTAATATCTTCACCTGTTTCAATTACAGCATTTTCTTCAATAATTTCAGGAATTTTTTCATCAACAAATTGATCAAAAGACTTTATTCTTTGATCTATTGGTCCTGCATATTCATAATATGCTTCTATAAGTCCCCATTTATCCATGGCCATCACACATTA
>DAOPNM010000006.1:0-25365 GCA_035357435.1 archaeon
ACCCTGTATCTTTATAATCTCTTTAAACTTAGATAGGGCTTGACCAGACAAAATTGTTTCTTTTGCAACTTTATAACCAGTACCTTCCTGTGCACCACCAACTAATTCTAATAAAGCACCTGCAATCTCACAACTTTTGTTTCCTAAATTATCAAAATGTTTTCCTTCTAATAATCTTAAAACCTCTCTTGCTTCTAAAGACGGCCCAAATGCCCTTCCACATGGTTCTTCACCATCAGTTAAAAGAGCTTTTGTTTTAATTCCTAAAGATCTTCCAATTAATATAAATTTCTTTGCTAATCTTTGTCCTTGTTCTTTATCTTTCACTTTAACATTTGAACCTATAGGAATATCAATAACTAAATAGGTAACCCCTGTTGCTTTTTTCTTTGAAAGAATAGAAGCAATCATTAAACCTTCAGGGTTTATATGTAATGAATGTTCTATTCTAATAAAAGTGTTATCTACTGGAGAAATATCAACCTCTCCTTCCCAAGTAATAACCCCTTTTACTTGATCAATCATATGCTTTATTTCATCAACTTTAAAAGAAACAGGGGCTAACACTTCCATAGCATCTGCAGTTCCTGCTGCAGAACTTATAGAACGAGAAGATGTTTTTGGAATATTATAACCAAGAGATGCAATTATTGGAACTATAACCATTGAAACTCTACCATTTATTCCACCTATAGAATGTTTATCTAAAATTTCTTTCTTCCCAAAACTTAATCTGTCACCTATATCAATCATCGCATTACACAAAAAACCAGTTTCTTCTATATTTAATCCATTAATATATAGTGCAGTAACAAATGCAGACAATTCTGTTTCTAAAATTTTATTATGTTTTACATCATCTATAATGGTATAAATTTCATCTTTCAAAAGAACATTGTTATTTATTTTTTTCAAAATATATTCAAGAGACTTAGGGTAAGGCAACAAACTCACTTTAAGTTCTTCTTCTGGCTTTAATCCCAAACTATTGGCAAGATCTTCAAATATACCAATATGATTAACATCTACATATTGGTCAGAAATATCTAAAATACATGTTGTCTTTAATCTATGGTCTTTAACTTCCAATCTACTTAATGGATATGCACCCAATAATTCTGCATTTTTTGAATTTAAAAGAGCAACAGGATAATTTGCTAAAATATTTATAATCTTTACTTTTAAACTAATTACACTTTCCATAAAATAAATTCCCCACTTATTTTTTTAAACTTTCAACCATTTGTTTTAAAATCTCTAAAGGCATAACCCCTACTTGTTGTTTAACAAGCTTTCCATCTTTAAAAAACAAGACAGTTGGTATTGACATAACATTGTATCTTTGAGAAATATCTCTATTTTGATCAACGTTTACTTTCAAACATACAACATCTTCATTGTCTTTTGCAAAAGTATCATATATTTTAGAAAACATTCTACATGGGCCACACCATTCTGCCCACATATCAACAATTACAATTCCTTTTTTATTAATTTCTTTATCAAACTCTTTTGCATCCGTTATTTCTTTTATATATTTACTACTCATCTTATCACCACACCAAATTTTTAACTATTACAAACTATAATAAAAAAATAATTAATATTAAAATAATTACACCAATAATAATTAAAAGCAAATCTTTCCCAGAATTCAAACCAATATTCTGTGCCCATTCATTTAATTTTGAACTAGTTCTATTTAAAAATGAAGCATTTGTATCAACAGAGGCAATCAAAACATTATCTGAAATATTATCAACACCAACAATAATTGGCTCTTGAGAAACATTCTCATCAGGAGAACTATTTTCAGAATTTAATGTATCTTGTTTTTTAACAACAACCAAAACATCTTTCAAATTATAGGTGTAATATTTATTAAATGCAACACAGGATACAAAATAAATGTCTGGAATAACATTAATGTCTTTATTTAAGGAAAAATTAATATCAAATGACTTATTCCCTTTATATAAAATATTTACAATAATTTCTTTTGGGGCAATACAATTTATATCATAAATATAAGGATCATCAACATATTCTGTTAAAGAAATTATATCATAATCATTATTATTCAAAAGATAAACTATATTTCTAGAATAATTATACCCTTTCAATATTTTTTTTGCAGAATCTATTTCTGTTAGTGGAAATAAATTATTTGAATCTTTAGAAGTAATTGTTATATATTTATTAGCAGTTTCTAAAACATTTCCATAACTATCATAAAGCTTAGCATAAATCTTTAAATTAACAGTATTATCTTTAAAATTTTTAGAAACCAAATTAAGTGCAATATCTGTATCCACTGTTGAAGTAAACAAACCATAATCTTTTGATAATTCAATTGACAAAGAACCATTTAATGGATTATCTGGATAAACATCTACAAAATATTTCACTAATGTATTACTATATTGATTTGGTGGAAGATAATCTGAAGAAATATTCAAATATATTTGCTTAAACATATTTGGATACATATAAAAAACATTATCCCCATAATCAGGAGAGGTTTTCAAAGAAATTGACAATGAAGAATATGCAAAAATATTTTGCATTAACGGGAACATAAAAAATAATAAAATTAACAACAACACATATTTTTTTTGCATAACATTCATATTTATTAATTGCTTATCTATAAATATCTATAAACTTAATCTTTTAAAATAGTATTTATTGCACTCAAAACCTCTTTCAAAAGAACTCTTGCCACATCTTCTGAAATTTGATCTTTTATAAGAATTTTTAAAGAATTAAATATTGTGATCTTCCCATTTGAAGAATTAACATCTATAAAAAAAGGAGACCCATCTTTATCTAAATAATACCCTTTTTTTTGTAATTCCTTTGACAACATAGAAACATCTATTTTTTTTGAAAACCTTGGATAAAATTCAAAACCAGGTGTAGATTTACAAGTGTCCATTATAAACATATCTTCAGATAACATAAATATCATACCTTTCTATAATATCTAGTAAATTATATAATTAACCAATATTTAATTATATCATTAATTATATCTTTTGCCCTAACACCCCGTCAATTACAATAACCTTCTCATTATTTGACTTATTTGTTAAAAATATATTCCAAAGAGGCCAATAAATTTCTTCAAAAGAAACAAATTCTATATCTCCCCACAACTTTATTAAAAGCTCTTTTATTTTATTAATATCAAAAACAATTTGTTCAACATCTGCCACATTCTCCTTTTTTAAGGGCAAACCATCTAAGGTCATTAACAATTTATGTTGAGCATCAAAAGGGATATCAAAAACATCTTCATTAACTTTAAAATAATTCACTTTGTTTTTTTGAGAAACTGCTAAAATATTTTTACATTTAAATAAATCAATAGATGCTATAATGTCAGACTCTGAAAGATTCAATTTCTTTTCTAAAACAGAAATTGGTTGTGGACTTTTCAGAAGATAAAGAATATCTAAATCCTTATCAGAAAACTCAGAAATTAAAGGGAAACCTTTTGACTCTTTAAAATGAATGCCTAAAAAATGTATAAATTCACCCGTGACTGAATCTATATAACAAGTCATTCTTTTAAATTGATCATTATCAAGATAAAGATTATAACTTATTTTATAAATTAGTCTATACTTTAAAACAATATCTTTAATTTTCTCTTTAGATTGAAAAAAAAGACCTTTTGAAATACTTGCTTTTGCAATATTTTGTATTTCATAATTATTTATTCTTAATGGCAAACAATATTTTATATTCTCTTTTAGAAGAACATGTTGAACTATTTCTTCTTTATTATCTAAAGGTTCTTCAAAAGTTTCTTTTGCATCCACATTCTGAGAATCAATATTTTTCACAGAATTCTGTGTTTTAAAAGAAAGAACATTTTTTATTAAAACAACATCATTTGCTAAAAGTTTTTCTAAAACATCTTCAAACAAAACATTTGTTTTATATTTTGAATTTACAACATCCAAAATATCTTGAGCAACACTTAGTTTTAATGATCCATTTTTTTCTAATTTTTCATAAATTAATTTATAAGCTATATTCAAAACTTGGGAATTACTTAATTTCTTTATATCTCTAATTGTTTCCATATCCCTTCCTTCATGTTGGCTAGCTCTTGGTGCAACTCTTAAAATAAATGCACGAGAGGTTTCTTCTGATCTGTCTCCAACTAAGGCTGTTGCAAATGGAAGCGTTTTTATAAAATTTGGATCTTTATATTCATTTGGAATAATTGCAGGCATCCTTTTTTGAATAGCATGAATATCATCATTAAAAATTAACTTATGACTAATCAAAATATCAACTTGAGAAAGAACCTTTGTATTTATTGCAGAAGGTTGTTGTGTTGCAAAAACTAACGAACAACCTGGTCTCCTACCTTGTTTGACATACTCAATTAATGCAGAACTTGCAGGAGTTTGTAAATTGCCAGCAGGAATCAATGTGTGTGCTTCATCAATATATAACCAAGTTGGAGGAATTTCTATTTCTAAAAGCTCCTCTGCATCCATCTCTTTTTTTGATAATTTTTTAATAGCTTCTTCTCTAGCAAGCATTTTTCTTGCAGAAAGTATTCTTCTTGCAAGAATACCTATAACCAATGCAGTAATATTCTCTTCTAAAAGAGAAGTATCTAAAACGGTTAATTGCCCTTCTCTAGAAAGCTTACTCAATGGCGTACCAGAATCAGAAAAAATACCCCAAGATTTTGCAGCATCAAATCGTGAAGATAATGCCCTTATAGAATCTGGTTTATACCCTTTTTTTTGATCTAAAAAATCAGAAGCATTTTGTAAACAAAAAATAATGTCTTCTAAAGTATAATTATTTCCTTTCCCAGTAATTGATTTAACATCTTTTTTTTCCTGTGTTCCCCCAACTGTATACCCTTTTTTCACATAATCTATTGTCTTTTCTAACAACAAACCACTTGGACTAAATCTATCAATACCAAATGTAAGACACCAATCATCAACAGTTAACATTGAAGGAGACATAGAAAAATAATCATCAAATGTTTCTTTTGAAACATTTTGTGACAAACCAAATGGTACAAACACTTTTAAATTTTTTACACCTTCTGGTTTAAGCCCCCATTCTTGTAAAATAGAAATTTCTTTTTTTTCTTTATTTGGAAACTTCATACTCCAAAATACACCGACAGGGTCTACAACAATTTGACCAATATACAGATTATTTTTAGACAACTGTTCTGCAATAACTCCTAAAACATAACTTTTACCAGTTCCTCTTGCACCATCTAAAAAAATAACATGTGGATTAAGACCGTCTAAATAAACCAATTTATTTTTTTGGTCTTCTTCTGCAACTTTACCAATAAGTGCATTTCCAATATTACCATATTGTTTAAGAACACTTTTCTTTTTTCCAATATATACACAATTGGGATCTGTTTCTGACTCTAAAAATTTAAGTTCTGGCTTAATTTTTTGAAATTGCTTAGAAAGGTTTTCTGTAGATGAAGATGAAGCTATTGATGACGATAATTGTACATCTTTTGAAGAACTATTTTCTGTATCCTCAAAAAAATCGTTTTCTGTACTTTTTGAATGTTTAATTACCATAAATATTCATAATATATTTAATAAAAAAGAAATATATACATTTGCTTTTTTTTAAAAATGTAAATGTATTACATAAACATAGTGTATAAAATAAAATAAATAATTTTTTCTTTCTTAACCAAGTATATTTAGAAATATTATCAAATATATATACTTATTAACCATTATTAATAAAGATGACTTTATGAAAGCATTATTAGATTTACCTCAAAATAATTTTAGTTAATATTTTTAGAAGATTAGTATAAAACTTGGTATATACCTATTTCATAACAAACTCTATGCCAAATAAACTAAAAATTATGGAAAACAAAAGACAACAATACAAAAATTATTTACTTCTTTTTGTAGCAATTATTATGTCCCTTACTTTATTTCCAGGGACATTTGCATTTATTAACCCTAATGCAACATCGTCCACACTAGCACCTGCTTTAAACATTGCAGATGCAACAGTATATGGATCTATCCCACATTTAAGTAGTGCGGTTGTTTCTTTAGATGGCCTTATATTTGCATCAAGAATTGCCTTTGCAATTTTTGGAAGGGTAACATTATTTTCAATAAAACCCTTATTTATATCTAATAAATTAAAATTAACAGCAATAAGTCCTTTTGCTGTTTTATTAATATCTATACCTGAATCTTTTATACACATTTTAATAATAGATGGAACATTATAATGCATTACATTTAAAGTTTTAATAATATCAGAAATAGGCACTTTTAAAATATTCAAATTTCTAACAATATTCTCAATGGGAATTCCGTGATCAACCATGGCATTTACTATATATAACATATTAACATTTTTTGAACTTAACATACCTTTTAAAATAACAATATCAGTTACACCTGGTAAATCAATAACAGCATCTATGATATCTCCTGGTAAACAATGATGCTCTCGCATAATTTTTATAATCTCTTCAGGAGAGATATTTTGTTTAAACAATACATTTGCAACATCATTAACTTTATTAAGTTTTATACCTACATCAACAATTTCAGAAATGGTATACCCTTCTTTTAATGCAAGAGAAAGAATAGATTCAAAATTATAACCTAAATGAGATAAATCTTCTAATGGCAAAACTTTAATTAAATCTTTTAAAAAAATGCCTTTTGTATATAACTCACTAGCATTTAATTTAAAACCTAAAAGAATCTCAGAGGGCTTATTATAAAATCGTATTTGATCAATTAAAGAAATTAGCTCTTCTCGTTTTAATGTATGTGGATTTATTTTCTTAAACTTAGGTTTCTTTTTTAATTTGCTTAAGCCACTCTGTAGTATCTCTTTTTTAGATACTGGTTTTATATGCAATGGATATTTTTTTGGTTCTTTTCTAAATGCCATAATATTCTCATTTAAAATAATTAGATATAACTTTTTTATTATAAATAGTTAAGGAAGGAAAAATATAAAAACGTTTATTAAAACTATTTATTTGAAAAAATATCTCTGATTGTGTCTTTATCCACATCTGCATTAAGTAAACCTAATGCAATATTGTCAATATTGGCACCAGCCTCTGACAAATAGCGTGTCGTAGAATAGGCATCTATCCCTAATTTAATAAAAATTTCTGCCAATTTACTTTCTTTTACTTTTGAAGACAACATTGCTTTTGCAACAAGTACAGGTGACACTCCGGCTCTTAATAATGACCTTGTTGTTTCAAAAACAGAATATTTAGAATAAAGCATCACTTTTGCAATAGTTGAAGGAGATTCAGAAACAGACAACAATGTTTTTGAAATAGTTTCTGCATCAATATCTATATTCTTCATCACATCAACTAAATTTTCTAAAGGTACATTAAAAGAAGCCAATTCTTTTGTAATTTCTATTAAATCATAATTATTAAAATATAAATTAGAGAAAATATCATAAACTTTAACTTTTTTTAACTCTAACAAACTTTTAACAAGTACATGCAACTTAACTTTGTTTTTTACTGCACCAATTGTTTCATATAAAGAGACATTATTTTTTAACATTGACTGAATAATTTCCTCTAACTTAATCTTTTGTGCCAACAATGCACTTGTGGCTTTATCTAATTTTTTATACCTTGTTCCAAATGAAATAACGTCATTTATGTTTTTATTATTATTTAATTTTAAAGACAACTGTGCAACTGATTCAAAATCAAAACCTAATTTATATAAATCATCTAATGGCAAGATAGAAATTATATCTTTTAAATAAATACCTCTTGAATACAACTCTGCAGCATTTAATTTGAACCCCAATAACATCTTTGATGGATTTTTAAGTTTACTTGCTTGATCTAAGATAGCTATCACATCACGACGTGTTAATTCTTCTGGTTTAAGTATTTTTAGACCTTTATTTTGTAAAGGCTCACTCTTTTTTTTAAACTCCTCATGTTTTAATCGCACAGATTTGTGCATTTTTTTTCTTTCATGTGGCAACATATTTATCATTTATTTAAATGTATTTATCAGTTAGATTTATTTAAATTTATTAAATACAATATTATTAATTAATCAATTATTAATTAAAATACTAAATATATTAAATAAGTTAAATATAAAAAGAGAATTCAACAATCTATCAAATACTTTCCAAAAAAGTCAAAGCACATGGAATTTCTTTAAAAGACAAAACTTCAAAATCAGCAATCTTCTTCTTAAGAACACAACTTCGTTTTGTTAAACCATACTTTGCAAGAACAGTTTTTAATCCCACTTTTTTTGCACCTAAAATGTCTCTTTTTAAATCATCACCAATCATTACAATTTCTTGAGGGGCAGAGCCCATCTTTTTAACTGCTAATTTAAATGCTTTAGGATCTGGTTTCTTTGTTTTAACATCATCACTAGTTAGCACAATATCAAACATTTTATGAAGATCCATAGATGCTAATCTTAACCATGCTTGAATTTTAGGTGCATCTGTTAAAATACCTAATTTATAACCTTTACTTTTTAAAAAAAAAAGTGTATCTTTAACATCAGGATATGGTAAAAAATGATTTTGTTTTTCATTTTTATATGCTACAATACCCGGTGCCAAAATAGAATAATCTATTCTGCTCATGTGATTTAAAAGAAGCTTTTGAAAAACCTTTTGATACTCCCAACCATATTTTTTATAAATGTCCCATATTTCTTTTTCTGCATCTTTTTGAGTTAATGGCAAACCATTTTTAATCATTGCCTTTGCAGCTTTCTTTACACATTGCTCTTTCATCTTTACAAAATCAATTAAGGTATTATCTAAATCAAAAAGAATTGCTTTAATTTTCATAAATAATCATTAATTAAAACGCAGAGGATGGGATTTGAACCCATGTAGTCGTGAGACTCCAGCTCTCAAGGCTGGTGCGTTTGGCCACTCCGCCACCTCTGCTTTATTTAAAATTGGAATTGATATAAACATAAATTGAAATAAAACATTTATATACTATTTTATTATACAAAAACAAAAATTAACAAAACTATCTAATTATACTCCCCTCTTTTACAGGCACACTTGGAAACAAAAGTGCATCAACATCTTCATCTCCTATTGCTAAAATCATTCCTTGACTTTCTAAACCCATTAATTTTCTTGGTTCCATATTTATAATAACAGGAACTTGCTTATTAATTAAATCTTCTGGTTTATACTTTGTGCCAATCCCTGCAATAACTTGTCTTTGAAAACTTCCAAAATCAATTAATAATTTTAATAGCTTTTTACTATCTTTTACAGTTTCTGCATTAATAATTTTTCCAACTCTTAAATCTAATTTACTAAAATCATTATAACTTATATTTGGTTTTAGATAATCTAATTCTGTCATCAATTATTCCTCTTTAACATTAAACACGCAGGAGACGAGATTCGAACTCGCGTAGTCGTGAGACCCCAGCTCTCCAAGCTGGTGCGTTTGGCCACTCCGCCACTCCTGCATTTTGTTTAAGTTAGTTGACTGGTAAATATAATATATCTATAAAAGTATATAAATATATACAACCTATAATTACACATCTAAAATAACTTAAATTAAAAAAACAAAAGTCTTAAAAAAATAAAAAACACGCAGGGAATGAGATTCGAACTCATGTGGTCTTAAAGACCCTGGTTTTCGAGACCAGTGCATTTAACCACTCTGCCATCCCTGCATAAATAAATTGTGAAAAGAAAACCATAAAAAGAGGAATTTTTATAAAACATATACAAAAAAAAAGAGGCAAAACAATTTTAAAAAAAATAAACTAGAAACAATCTATTTAAAAAAACAAATTTCAAGATGAGGGAAACCTTACACATTATTTGCCTTACAAACTTGGTGAGTTTATTCCCTCAACTTTCTTTCATTAATTTATGATGCATTTTCTCACAACCTTTTTTATCACTCCCGGATGTATATCCTTTTACAAAGACTCCAAAAAATCATTCAATATCCATTCTGGAAAATCTTTGGAATATCTCAATCCGAATATATAAAATAATTAGAGAATATATATACTGTCTAAGTTTAAATGTACAAAAAAGAACATGAAAAAATAAATAAACACACAAAAAAATAATCACCATAAAAAATAAGGTAAAAACAGAAAAACCATACAAAATAATTAAACAAAATGAATATTTAAAAAAACACATTATAACAAAAACTTTTCTTTAGGTAAAAAAAAATCAGAAAAAAAATTATTTAACTTAGAGGTATTTTCTAAATAAAAAGACTTAATCTCGTCATCAACAAGGACAATTACATCTAAATCAAAACTTGTTTTTGCAAAATCTAAAATAATATCAGAGATATTTACTTCATCTCTTTGCTTAATAATATACCATTTATTATCCCTAATATATGGGCCATATAAAGGGCTTGTATTTCTTATAAAATTTTCAGAGGCATTAATATCTGTTACTAATGGGCCTTGCCCTATTGTAAATTTACTTAATTGCAAACTGTCAACTAATAAAAACAAAAAAGCATTATCTTCTCCATCATAATAATAATTCTCAAACTTTAATACTTTAAAACCTTCTGATTCCAAATATTTAATTAACTTATTTGTATTTTTTCTGAGTTTCGCCCATACAATATCTTTTAACATATCTTTAACATTAAATTTTAAAATAACCATAGGCAATCTACTTAAATGCACTAACAATTGATTATAAGAAAACGATTTTGGTTGTTTTTTAAAAAACTCAGAATAGGGGGTATACAAAAATTCTCTTGATGCAGCAATAAATACACACAATTGCTTTTCACTAACTGCAGCAGCAACATTTCTATTAGAATCTACAGGATCAATAAAAACTAAGGGATCATTAAATTTATCCAAAAATGGAAACTGTTCTTGTAATAATGCCAACTTTACAGGAATATTCCAATTTGCTACATTTGTTAATACATTCAAAAAATCTTTATAATAAAGAACTAACAACTCACAAAGATATCCAGAAAATCCAAATGTAGAAGAATCTGCACCATATGTCCCTATATATTTCATAAAATATTTTAACAGTCTAACATCGTCTCTTTGTTTATCAGAAATATTCTTATTAACAAACATTAAATGAAACAAAGTTCTATCTACAGAAGAAAGTAAATTATCAGTGGACTCTATTTTATATGCAGGAACAATTTCTATTCTTTGACCATCAATAATTCCAGAAATATAAGGATGTTCAGAATACTTTTTTTCCCAAAAATATCCTTTAAATACATTTTGACCAACGTTTAGACCTTCTCTTACAAACTCCTCTCTTGGCAATGTTGGAGGATAAAGAACAAAAATATCAAAATCTTTAGAATCTTTTAATTGTGTACCTTTCCCAAAAGAACCAGCAACAACTGCAGTAATGTGTTTTCCAGGCATCTTTTTTATTTTCTTTAGGATTGAATCTAAAAGTTTCCTTTCTTGAATCAATTGTTTAGATGTTGGTTTAATTTCTTGTAACAAAAATCGCCTTGTTTTTTCATAATCTTCTAATTTATTTTTATCAATATTAACATAAGACATATCAATAATATTACAACAAAACATATTTAAAAAGACAAGAAAATATCTAAAACATACATCCACAAAATATTTAAACAAAATGCACAATTAAATATATATTAAAAAACAAGAAAAATATGATTCAAGAAACATTAATTAAAGAAATAAACAAACTAAAAATTAAAGAAAAACCAATTGCAATACAAATCCCAGAAGGACTAAAACAATATAGTACAGACATATTAAACAAATTTAAAGAAAACGACCCTATTTTATTTGTAGACCAGTGTTATGGGGCGTGTGATCTAAAAGACATTGAAGCAAAAAATCTAGGATGTAAACTACTTATTCATTTTGGGCATTACCCTGTAATTAAATCAAAAATAAAAACTATTTATATTCCATTAAACTACGAACTAGACAATGAAACAATAAACTATATTGTTGAAGAAATAAAAAAATTAAACTTAAAAAAAATAAATTTAGTAACCACAATACAATACATAAACAACATTGAAAAAATAAAAACAAAACTAAAACAAGAAAACATACAAACATTACCTGGGAAAAAAACAAAAAGAACAATAGAACATGTAGTGTTAGGTTGTGATTGCTCAACAATAAATGACAAAACATATCCAATTATATTTATTGGAGACGGCTACTTTCATGTAACCAACATTGCATACATTTACAATTCACAAAAAATATATTTAATAAACCCATTTACAAAAGATACAAAACAAATAACAGAACCACAAGAATTTATTAAAAGAAGATATGCAATAATATCAAGAGCTAAAAACGCACAATCATTTGGGATAATTGTGTCTACAAAACCTGGCCAAACAAGACTAAAACTTGCAAAAAGCATTCAAAATAAACTACAAAAACAAGGTAAAAAAGCATATTTACTAATTGCTGACAATATAAAAGATGAACTATTTACAGGGATAAACATTGACTGCTATATAAATACAGCTTGCCCAAGAATAACATATGATGACTATTATTTATTTAAAAAACCAATGCTTGCACCACCAGAAATTGAATTGCTATTTAATATTTATAAAAAATTAGAAATAGACCAAATGACATAAATAAATTTCACTTACGCAAAATAAATAACAAAAAACAATTTATTTAAAATTTGAATTTACTAAAAAGTGTTAAAAAACAATTGTACAAATAATAAATATACAAACAATTTAAAATTGTGAAAAAAATGAGCAACAAAATAAAAATATACTTTTTAGGAACAAGTAGTTCTGTACCTACAAAAACAAGAAACTTAACAGGGGTACTAATTAACTATTTGGGGGACAACTACTTATTTGATGCCCCAGAAAATGTACAACAACAAATAATTAAAACTAACCAAAGCTTTATGAAAATAAACAATATATTTATTACACATTTACATGGAGACCACATATATGGAATATTAGGACTACTTTCTACAATGGAGTTAAACAACAGAGAAAAAGAACTAAACATATTTGTACCAAAAGGATATAAAAAAATATTAATAGAACTATTAAAAGCAGGGGGCATAAAAACATCATTTGATTTAAAAATAAATGAAGTTGGGAAAAATTATAGTATAAATTTGGAAAATGTACAAATAAAAAGCATAAAATTAAACCACACAATAAACACATATGGATACATATTTAAAATAAAAGACAAAATTGGAAAATTTAACAAACAAAAAGCTAAAAAATTAGGAATACCAGAAGGACCATTATATAGACAACTACAACAAGGAAAAAAAATAAAAATGGACAACAAAGTAATTTATCCAGAGCAAGTAATTGACTATAACTATAAAAAAAATGGAGAATCTATTGCATATATATTAGACACACAAACATTAACAAAAATACCTACTCAATTAAAAAACATAAGTATATTAATTCATGAAGCAAGCTTTCTAGATGATCAAAAAGAAAAAGCAAAACAAAAAAAACATTCTATTGCTTCGGATGTTGCAAAATTTGCAAAAAAGATTAATGCAAAAAAATTATGTATTGTACATATCTCTCCAAGATACACAGACAATCAACAAATATTAAAAGATACAAAAAAATATTTTAAAAACACAATTATACCAAACGATTTAGATGTTTTAGAAATTGAAGATTATTCTAACAAATAAAAACAATTATATCTTAAAAAGCTGACCAGGATTTAAAATAACTGTCTTTATTGGATACCTTGTATCTTCTAATTTATACTTTAATAGATTTGCATTAACTTTAATATCATCAAATGTATTATAATGCATAGGTATAAGATACTCTGGTGCCATCTTCTTAGAAACTCTTACTGCAGAACTAATATCCATTGTTCTTTTCCCACCAATTGGTAAAATTGCAATGGTTGGTTTAATCAAATCATGCTCATTTGTCATAAATGTATCTCCTGCAAAAAAAACACTTTTCCCACCTTTTTCTTTAATTAGAAAACTTAAAGGATAAAATGAAGAAGGATGGTGAGCAGGATATGCAGTAATCTCAATATCATCCATCTTCTTTGTATCAAATTCATCTATAGAAATTTTATTTTGTGCAGAAATACTTAACTTATTTAGTACACTTTCATGGGAAATAACACTACAGTCATACCTATTACATAAATAATTAATACTATCTGCATCACAAGAATCCATATGCTCATGGCTTACTAAAATGGTATCAATCTTTGGTAAATTAAAAACATCAACTGCACAAGGCACTAAACGTTTCTTAGTACCTAAAGGCGTAGATGAAAAATATGGATCAGTAAGAATTTTTTTTGAACCAACATTTAATAAAAAAGAGGAATGCCCTAAATATTTGACACCAATGATACCCATATAAATATTAAATATAGAATCATTATTTAAAACATATTGTTTTTATAAGAAAAGTTTTGTTTTAAAATGTTTCTACATATATATAGATAATTTAAGATAAAATATATTTTGTGTAATATATGAAACAAGAAAAAAAACAAATAAAATATAATAAATGGATACTGCTAACTATTATAATATACATATCCTTATTCACAATTTTGCCTAAAATAAACGGTGCAGAACTAAACAATTTCAAAATAAATATAGATATAACCTCTCCAAACTCAGCAAAAATTACAGAAAATTGGCAAATCACATATTCTTCACAAGAAGATTTACAAAAATTCAAAAACCAAATATTACAAGCAAACATTGATTTAACAAAATTAGCAAAAATATCAGATAAACTAAAACCACATATCTATATAAACAACTTTTTTAATTTAACAGTAGGCTTAGATGAAATAAACAACTATGTAAGACTAACATATGAAACAAATGATTTAATATTAACAAAATATTTTGAAAATGAAGAAGAAATATTGTGGAAATTTAATGAAAATTTATTTAAAGATTTTACATCAAATAACTTATATCATATACCAATAGACTCATACCTCATAATATCTGTATATTCGCCACTTATAATACAAGACCCTGTGCCACAAGGAATTATTGAAAAAACCAAACTAACGTGGACAGGAATATCTTCAAACGAATTAAGATTATTAGCACTAGAAAAAAAACCACCAAAACCAAGTTTTGCTGTATCTTTAGAACAACAAAGGATTACTAAAACCTATATAATAATAATTATAATCTTAATAATACTTACAATAATTGTAATGAACAAAAAAACAAACAAAAAAATAGAAAAATTTGTAATAAATCATTCAGAAATAAAACCAGCAAAAATAAATGATATTCACAAACTAGAGAACGAAGAAATTGAAATAAAATAAAAATCTTTTTTTAAAAACACAAAAATTGATAATATGGAAAAAACATACATATTCAATGAAACAGATAAACAAATATACGAATACTTACAAAAAAACAAAAAAGCAACATTAGAAGAAATATTCCAAAACATAAAAACAGGACAAGACAATATAAGAAGATCTATAGAATATTTAAAAATGCAAGAAATAATAAAAGAACAAACACAAAACAAAGAAAAATATGAAGTTACAAATCTTGGAGAAAATGCAATAAATGGGAGACTTATAGAAAAAATATTTTGTGAAAAAATAAAAGACAAACAAATATCTGTTTCTGAATTAAATAATATAAACATTCCAGAACTAACACCTTCTGAAAAATCAATTGCATTTGGGATATGTAAAAACAAAGAATTGATCACAATTGAAGACAATAAAATAAAAATAAATAAAAACTTTGAAAAAATAATAAATCAAACAATAGAAGAACTAAAACAAATTAAACAAAATAAAAAAATCCAACAAGAAAAAATCAATGAATATATAAAAAGAAAATTTATAATAAAAAAAGAAGAAACAGAAAAAATATATTCTCTAATACAAGAAATAAAATACAATGTTCAACAAAATGAAATAATTGACTTAACTAGTGACCTAATTAAAACAAAAGAATACAAAAACAAAAAATTTAAAGAATATGATGTTGAAATATTACCAGCACCTGCAGAAATAGGGAGAATACACCCACTACGACAAATAATTAATTACATTCGAGAAATATATTTAGAAATGGGATTTATTGAAATGACTGGGCCATATGTAGATGTTGCATTCTGGCCTATGGACTCAATGTTTATTTCACAAGATCATCCTATGAGAGACATACAAGACACATTCTATTTGCCACAACAAGGAGATTTACCAAACTCTAAAAAACTCATAAACACAATCACTAAGCTCCATAAAGATGGGTGGAAGACAGGATCAATTGGCTACAAATATGACTGGAATCCAGAACTCGCAAAACAACTTGTACTAAGACCGCACACAACATCTTTAAGCTTTAGAAAATTTTATGAACTACAAAATCCAAAAAACACAAAATATTTCAGTGTTGGGAAGGTTTTTAGAAATGAAACAATTGATCAAAGCCACCTCCCTGAATTTCATCAAGCAGAAGGATTTGTAATTGGAGATGATTTAAGCTTAGCTGATTTAATGGGATTCATTAAAGAATTTTTTTATAGATTAGGAATACAAAAAATAAAATTTAAACCTACTTATAACCCATACACAGAACCTAGTGTAGAATGCTATGCATATTTTGAAAAAGAAAAAAAATGGATAGAACTAATAAATGCAGGAATATTTAGAAAAGAAGCGATTGCCCCATATGGTATAAAACAAAATGTAATTGCATGGGGGCTTGGCATAGAAAGAGTAGCAATGATCATATACCAAAAAAGCATAAAAGAAATTTATGGAGACGAATGTAACCTTGATTGGTTAAGAACATACCCTCTTCCAAAAAGAGAAATACAATAAATAATATTTAAAAACAAAAAGAGAAAGAAAATGGCAACAATAGATACAAAATTAGAAAAAATAAAAACAAGCTTAAACAAACCAGAACTAACGTTAGAACAACTAGAAGAAATATTATTTGAATTTGGATTAGAGATAGACACATATAATCCAAAAACAGATGAAATAAAAATAGAAATAACTGCAGAAAGAACTGATCTTCTATCATACGAAGGACTTATTAGAGCATTAAAAGGATATATGGGAATTGAAAAATGCCCTACATATAAAGTAAACGAATCAGGACTAAAGGTAATTGTAAACCAAGAAGTTATAGACTACAACAAAACATATACACTAAGTGCAATAATAAAAGACATAACATTAGATCAAGAAAAATTAAAAGAAATAATTAATTTTCAAGAAAAACTACATTTAACATATGGAAGAAAAAGAAAAGCCATTGCAATGGGGATATACCCATTAGACAAAATAAAATTTCCAATATACTTACTTTGTAAAAAACCAGAAGAAATTTCATTTATCCCATTAGGCGAAACAAACCAAATGACTGCAGATGAAATTTTAAAAAACCACCCTACAGGAAAAGAATATGCACACCTATTTGAAGACAAAAAAAAGTACACAATATTCAAAGATAGTGACAATCAAATATTATCTATGCCTCCAATCATAAATTCTGCAAACACTGGAAGAGTTACAGAAAAAACAAAAGACCTATTTATTGAATGCACAGGAAATAATCTCTACAAAATGGAAAAAGCAATAAACATGATTGTAACAATGCTTGCAGATATTGGTGGAAAAATCTATTCATTAGAAATATCATATCCAGAAAAAAAAATAATATCACCTACATTAACTCCTGAAAAAAAAATAGTTTCATTAAAATATATGAACAAACTATTGGGTACAAACATAGAAATAGACACAGCAATAAAAATATTAGAAAAAATGCTATATACGTGTAAAAAAATTGACAAAGACAAAATAGAAATATCAATACCACCATTTAGAACAGATGTATTACATGACAATGACATTGCAGACGACTTGGGAAGAGGATTTGGATTTTCAAACATCCCATTAAGAACACCAAAAATTGTAACTATTGGAGGGAAAGATGAAACATCAATAAAACAAGAAAACATCATTACAATTATGACAAACATGGGCTTTCAAGAAATAATGGGAATGAGTTTAGGATCAAAAAAAGAATGCTTTGAAAATTTTAATATAATTGGAACAGACTATATTGCACTTGGTGACACAAAAGAACAATCATTAAACATTATAACTAACTGGTTAACACCAAAACTTCTAAAAACACTAATAAACAATCAACATAGAAAATTCCCACAAAAAATATTTTCATGTGACTACATTGTCAAAGCAAACCCTAAAAAAGACGTAAGAAGTGACACAATACTACATACAGCAGGCATGATTGCAAACTACAAAACATCATTTTCTGAAATAGCATCCGTGCTGTTAACCTTATGTAATACATTGGGATTAAATTTAAAACTTGAAAAAGAAAATTATCCATACTATATTAAAGGGCGTGGTGCAAAAATAACAATAAATAACAAAGAATGTGGAAGTATTGGAGAGTTATCACCCTTAGTTTTAGAAAAAAACAGCTACCATAACCCTGTTTGTGTATTTGAAATTGAAATATAAAAACAAGATTTGTTGGACACTCTTTATTAAACACCCTCAAAGAAACATTAAAAAAACACTAATGCAAATATTCTGTCAAAAGCTTGCTTATTGATTGAGAAGTATGTAAATTAAAAATAACTTTTGCAAAATAATCTGCAAGAACAACAGAAACATACCAAGGATTTTCTTTTTCAAAATTTGGGTCTAAATTAACTACATCTGTACCTATAACTTTTTCAATTTTACCATGACTATACAACTCATTTATCCTTTCAATTGCAAGGCCATTAAACAAAGGAAGAGAACATGCAAAATAAAATTTTATTTGCAAAAGATTTACCTGATTCACAAGCCATAACACAAATCCCTGTACCAACACTCATCCATTTTCACCATTTTTATTTATAATAAAATACAAACCATAATATATTATAAAAAACTTTTCATAAAAAACACAATACAATAACACCTCTTAAACAAATCTTAACCTGTTAAAACAATCAATGGTTTTAATTTTACAACAGGTTTTACAATACCTGCACAAACCATAGAATTAACAACATCCTCTGAAAATTTATAAGCATTAGGTTGCTCCTCCCGCATAGTGTTTATAGACTTCCCAGAAAGTAAAACATTCTCTTTAGCCATCCATTTTCTCAAACTATCAATAGACATATTTTGCTTTGCAGATGTACGCGACATTGCCCTGCCTGAACCATGAGCAACAGTAGACATTGTTTCTTTTTCTATATTTTTTGTAGGCACCAAAACATAACTAGGCCAAAGCATTGACCCTGGAAGAATAATTGGGGTACCTGTTTTTGAAAAAACAGAACCAGCAGGAAGATCATTAGCACAAACTGCATGGGTAGCCCCTTTTCTATGTACAACTAAATCTTGTTTATTATGCTTTTCTATAGAGGCAATGTTATGACACAAATCATAAAGAAGTTCAAACTCAATGTCTTTGTGTCCAACATTTAATGTTTTTTTTATAATGTCAATTATTTTAAATGAAAGGACCGCCCTATTTACAAAAGCATAATTGCCTGCAGCAAGCATAGAAAAATAATATTTTTGGCCTAACTCAGAATTAAATTCTTGATAGCTAATTGGTTTCTTATAAAAAAATGCATCATTAAACTCTGTTGCAATTTGGTGCCCAAAACCACGTGAACCAGTATGTAACATTATACAAATCTGATTTTGTGACAACCCAAATTCTCTTGCAACAATTGGGTCAATAACTTCTTGTATTTCTAAAATATCAATAAAATGATTGCCAATACCTAATGTCCCAACTTCAGTAATTCCACGTTTAATTGCCAAAGAAGATATAAAATCAAATTTTGCATCTTTTAAAAAACCATTTTTCTCAATATATTTTTTATCCCTAGAATTACAAAAATTATTCGAAACACACCAATTTACACCAGTCAACAAAATATCATCAAATTGAGATTTAGATAATGAAATTCCATCCTGAGATAAACCTAGTGGCAATTTTTGTAAATTCTTTAAAAGAATAAATAATTGTTCTTTAGAAACATCTTTTTTATAAAGATTTGTTTTTATAAGTCTTATTCCACAGTTTATATCAAACCCTACTGCTTCACTACTTATAATACCATTAGACGTTGGAGAGCCAAATGCAGAACCAATTGGCACACCATACCCTACATGCATGTCAGGAAAACCAAGTATAGGATCTGCAATATTTGGAAGGTCTGCAATAGATAACAATTGATTCAATGAATCTTTTTCAATACCATTAAAAAGAGAATTATTTGAAATAACTTTTATTAAATGATTATTTTTTGTTGTAGAATAAATACAATTAGATTGGGCACTAAAATCAACCATAAACTATCAAATAAAAATATAATAAAAAAAAATAAAAAGAGATTGTAAAAATAAAAAACTATTCCTTCAATTCAATTGACATCTGAATATCAGAAGGTACATCAACCTTTATAATTTTTCTAAGCATTTTATCATCTGCTTTAATATCAATTATTCTTTTATGTATTCTTAATTGATACTTTTGGTAGGTTTCTGTACCTCCTCCAGACACCCCTCTTCTTGTAGGAACAACTAATTTTTTTGTTTTAAGTGGAATTATTCCAGAATGCTTAACTCCATTCTTTTTTGCCACACTTAAAATTTCTTCACAAAATTGCTGTAACTTTTCATAATCTGTACTAGTTAGGATGAGTCTTGCCATTTGCATAATTATTGCCTTCTTTTATTTAATAAACTTTCTTTTTTATATCAATGATTACACCTGCTGCAACTGTTTTACCCATATCTCTTATTGCAAGTCTTCCTAATTGTGGGAATTCCTTATAAGGTTCTACAGAAATTGGTTGTGTAGGTTTAATTCTAACAATTGCTGCATCTCCTGTCTTTAAAAACTTTGGAGATTCTTCTTTTGTTTGCCCAGATTTTGGATCAATAGATTTAATTAATTCAGTGAAAGTACATGCAATCTGTGCAGTATGCATATGGAACACAGGAGTATAACCAACAGTTATTGCAGATGGGTGATATAATACAACAATTTGTGCTGTAAACTCTTCTGCAACAGATGGTGGATTTGTTGTGTGTCCTACAACACTTCCTCTTTTAATATCTGCAGTTCCAACTTTTCTAAGATTAAAACCAATGTTATCTCCAGGGAATGCTTCTTGTAACTGTTGATGATGCATTTCAATAGATTTAACTTCTGTTTCTATATTCTCAGGCATAATTATAATTTTATCATTTGGTTTCATTGTACCAGTAACAATCTTACCTACAGGAACTGTACCAACACCTTTTATGTTATAAACATCTTGAATTGGCAACCTTAATGGTTTATCAATTGGTGATTCTGGTGCAGGGAAAGAATCAATTGCTTCTAAAAGTGTTGGACCTTTAAACCATGGCATTTTATCAGGTGCCTTTATTATGTTTTGACCAACCCATGAAGAAATTGGGATAAATGTTAAATTTTCTTCTTTAAAACCAGAAGATTTTAATAATTTTAATACATCTTCTTTTACTTCTTTATATCTTTCTTCACTATAATTTACTTCATCCATTTTATTAATGGCAACAACCATTTTCTTTATACCCATTACTTGTGCCAAAAACGCATGTTCTCTTGTTTGAGGTTGTACCCCTTCTTTTGCTGCAACAATCAATACTGCAGCATCTGCTTGAGATGTACCGGTTACCATGTTTTTTACATAATCTTGATGGCCAGGTGCATCAATTATTGTGAAATCATTTTTCTGTGTTGAAAACTTTTTATAATTTACATCAATTGTTACTCCTCTTTCTCTTTCTTCTTTTAATGTATCCATTAAAAAAGCAAATGCAAATGTACCTTTTCCTTTTTCTTTTGCTAATGCATCTAATTTTCTATAATCTTGCTCAGATAAATTATCTGTATCAAACATTAATCTACCAACAGTCGTTGATTTTCCGTGATCAATGTGTCCTATAAAAATTACATTTAAATGTGGTTTTTGTCCTGCCATTAAATATCACTCCTTCTTTTTTTTTAATTTTTATAAATAATTTTAAATATAATACCTATATAATAATACACCATTCTATTTTTAAAGATTTAGTGTTTATGCATACAGACAAAACAATAAAAAGAAACAAATAAAAACAAAATAAGGCATATATACATAGAGGAAAAAATATGGCATTGCTAAAAATAATGAAACAAAAAAGTATAATTGAAAAAGAACAAAACATTTGGAAACAAATAGAGATACTAAATAATAAAAAAAAAGAACTAATTGAACAAAAAAACAAACTAATAGAATCTAAAAACTATGAAGATGCAGAAAACATAAGTCAAGAAATAATAGATTTAGAAGCAAGAAAAAGTAATTTATATCTTGAACTAGAACAAATACAAAGGGAAAACAACAACACAGAAAAAAAAAGGAAATACAACGAATTTTATGAACTAATACGTGCAAATCAAAAACTAATATCTGAAAACAATCAATTAAAAAATATTATAGAAAAACAAAAAAAAGAAATTGAAACAAAAGAAAATAAAAAAGAAAAATATTACAAAGCGGTTATTGAAAAAAACAAAGAAAAATTAAATGAATTTAACAACAAAACAATTACTGAAATAAAAAACACAATAAACCCAGATGATTTAACAATAAAAAACATTGTAGAAAAATTTAAACCAATAGGATATGATTTCAATAAAGATTATTTAAACACACTAAAAACAATATATAATTTTTTAAAACAAGAAATCACAATAATTGACCCTGAATTAAAAATATTAATATATGACGATGCTACAACAATTATTAAAAACAAAATTACAAACGACATAAGTGCAGCAATAATGCTTTGTAGCATAATGTGTGCACTGGGGGATGAAAACGCAATGGTGGAAGCAGTACTCTTGGAAAAAGAAGGCAACCATGCATTTGTAAAAACAAAATATAAAAACAAATATTACATATTTGATTTGAGCCAAGACAACTCTTTTGAAAAATACAATGACAAAAATATTGAAAATCTTTACCAAAACTATACATATGATAATAAAAAAATTGTAAAAAAAATATTTAATTTTAATCAAAACATTTATATGAACTATTTATAAAAAAAAGAAAAATATGGCTACAACAAATATAGAAGTAACAAGCACATGTATATATTACATTTCAAAAATATTAAATGAGGAACTATCACAAGGATACATCAATAACATACAACAAATAAATGAAGAATATATAAAAATAAAAATACACAAACAACAAACAAAACAACTAATTATAATGCCTAACATCTGCTTTTTGTCAAATTACTCATTACAAACACTGCCATTAACAGGGTTTATTAAATATTTAAGAAACACATTATATAACCAAAAAATAAAAGAAATAAAACAAGATAAAAATAACAGAGTAATTTATTTAAAATTAGATAAATATTATCTAATATTTGAACTATTCAGTAACTCAAATATCATATTAACAGACACAAACTATAAAATAATATCAAGCAAACAAAAAGAAACATGGAAAGATAGAACAATTAAAAAAAATGAGATCTATTTATTTCCAAATGGAGAAGACATTAAAGAAAAAAACATTCAAGAAATTTTAAACCAAACAAAAAAAACGATTGGAGATAAGCCCACAAAAAAACAAATAATTAGTTACTTCGTTAAAAATTACAACATATCCCCATATGAGTTAGAAAAAATAGAATATACTGAAAATACACAATTAGAAGAATATATTGGAAACCTTAAAAAAATATTTGAATACAAAAACCCTAAGTTTATTATTGATGAATACAATGGGAAAAAAATAATTAGTGTAACCGAAAATCAAAAAGAAACATATGAAAATAACATATTTGAAGAAATAAATCAACTATTTCTAAAAGAATATATTAAAAAAAAAATAGAAGGGAAAAATATAAAAAAACAAAAAATAGAAAACGTCTTAAAACAACAAATAGAAAGCAAACAAACGATAGAAAGAAAAATAGGTGAACTAGACAAAGAAGCACAAGAAATATATAACCATTTAACACTCATAGATGATATAAATAAACAAATACAAATTGCAACAAACAAAAAAATAGACAAAACAGAAATTATAAACAAACTAAATAATTATTTTTTACAACAAAAAATTTGTGTTAAAATAAAAGACATAGATTTGAAAAATAAAACATACACATTAGTTGTAGAAAATAACTAAATTAACAATAATATATTCAAAAAAACATAGTTAAAAATAAACAAAACTAAAAAAATAGAGAAATGAATAACCCATTCCTGAATTTACAAATCCACCTATTGTAAAATAAGAGAAAAATAAAAATTATTTTTTCTCTAATAATTGTGCTTCATCTACTATGAAAACATCACTTACAGCAAGTACACTTTTGTATGGTATTTCTAACATGTTCCCTTGTACTTGTAACTTTTGTATAAATGCAGATGATGGATCTACTTCTACAATAATGGATTCTATATCTCCAGTTGTTTCATTTACATTCAAATCAATTAAACGACCTACATTATCTCCTTTGTTTGTTATTAATTTTTTTGTAGCTAATTGTCTTGCAATTACATATTTGTACATATCATATCTCCTTTTTGTTTTTTTATTTTTTTTATTTTTTATAATTTAATGTTTATTAAATAAAATATACTATAAACTATTTTATATGTAAACAAATATATTTATATACATTTCTATTTTGAAAAGGAAAGTAAATATGTTATTTATTTAAGAAACCAACCTGTTAAAAACAACAATAGTTAAAAAAAACATTAACTTACAAAAATTAACTGCAAAAAAAGTAACAAACTAGCCTGTGCAAAACAATATAAAATAATGGAAAAAATAAACAGACTACTTCATTTAAATTAACTTTTAAAAGTTATTTCTAATAGAATAATAATCATAATAATTACATTTTAAAAACAAACAAAAAACAAAAAAATTACACAATAATTTTTCCGTCAACAATATGGAATCTTTTTTTTGAAAGAGTTTTAGTAGATTTTGAAATTCTATCTTTATAATTAATAATTCCTTTTTTATCATCAATTGCAACAACCTCTCCTAGAAACAAACCATATTTTGAAAAAACAGGCAAACCAATTAAAAGAGAAGTTACTTTAGTTGTAACATCAAAAACACTTGTAACCTTATAAAGCAAAATTAACATAATTGTTGACAAAATAATTAAAGTGATAAAAAAATAAAAACTATTATTATAAATAATTATTTGCAAAGATTAATCAATAAAAATA
>DAOPNM010000007.1:0-24412 GCA_035357435.1 archaeon
CATCTGCATCTTTAGTAAGATTAAAACAATGATCTGGCAGTGGGCAAGCAGGGCAATCAACACCACCACAATCTACACCTGTTTCATCATAGTTTTTGTCACCATCACTACAATGGGGTGGCACTGAAGTTGTACCTGAAGTTGTACCGCCCCCGGTAGTACCCCCATTTGTTAGCATCTGCTCAAATTGATTATAAATATCAGTTCCAGGAACATCAGCAATTTGTGATTTTGTACTTTGTAAATAAAATACTGCAAAAATTGTTGCACCAATTAAAATTATGCCTAATATTGCTAAACTTTCTATAGATATTTGACCTTTTTGATTTATTTTTGTTTTAGTAAATTTAGATCTTACCATATGTATCTTATTTTATTTAAATAATTAAAAAAATAGGAGACAAACTATTTTTAAAGAGATCTAAACTATAAAAGTTTACAAAAAAATATATAAAAAGATTAAATATAAAAGGAGAAAAATGTGATTTAAAAGTGCCCAAGAAACAATGTTTTGCTTAAATGTTTTTTTGTAAAGAATAAAGAAATAAATTTATTTGATTTCTTAAATCTTCTAAAGTTCCATTATTATCTATTGTAAAATTAGATAATTCTTTGCATTTTAATAGTTGTTGAGAATTTGGATCACTACTTTCCATTTCTTTTCTTTCAGATTCTAAAAACTCTCCATAAGAAGAAATATGCTCTTTTTCTCTTAACCTTTGTTTTGCCCTTTCATATCTTGTTTTACTATCTGCATCTATAAATACCAAAACAAAATTAGGTAAACTTTTTAGTTCTTGTATTTCTGCAGGGGTTCTTATAGATTCTATAACAAAATTTTTATCTAAACCTATTTGTTTTATCCTTTCAACTAATCTTTTTGCTAAAATATTTGAACCATACTTTTCTCGTAAGTCATTTCCTATCTTTTGAAGATTATCTCTTGTTAGTTCTATATTTCTTTTTTTGCATTCTTCTCGGATCTCATCAGAACAAGAATAAACAATAAATCCTTTTTGTTTTAAAATATTTGAAAAAACACCTTTTCCAGATGCTAAAAAACCAGTAACACCTATTATCATTTAAGGTTCACATTTATATAAAAATAAAAAAAGAAAAAAATTAAAAAGCAACCTTTGGGACTGCTTTTTCTGTCTCAGGAATTTCTAAAAAATCCTTTTGTTTAAATCCAAACATTTTTGCAAAAATGTTTGATGGAAATGTTTGTATTTTATTATTATATGACAATACAGAGTCATTAAAATATTGTCGGGAATATGCAATTTTGTTTTCAATACCAGATAATTCTTCTTGTAACATCATAAAGTTTTGACTTGCTTTTAATTCTGGATAGTTTTCAACAGCAACATTAAGTATACCATCAATTGCTTTTGTTAATTTATCATTTGCTTTCATAGCCAAACCTCTATCATTTGCTTGCATTGCTTGTGATCTTAATTGTGTAATTTCTGTAAAAACTGCTTTTTCATGTTTCATATATCCTTTAACAGTTTCTAAAAGATTTGGAACTAAATCATATCTTTTTTTTAACTGAACATCTATTTGTGCCCATGCATTTTCTACATTATTTCTTGCTCTTATTAATGAATTATAGGTTGCCCAAATTACAATTAATAGAACAAAAATTACAATAAGTAAAATTATTAACCATGTAACCATAAATTTTCCTCCATTATTTTTAAAATAAAAAAGTAATAATAAAATAAAGGATGTTTGAGTTTAAAAAGATATCTTTTTTAGTTAAGATTTAACAGGGATTTGTTTTACTGGCTTTGTTAATTGTTTTGTTTTCGGGATTTCTAATGTTAAAATACCATCCTTATAATTTGCAGATATCTTATCTTTATCTACATTATTAGGAAGTTCAAAATATTTATAGAACCCACTATATCTACTTTCAAACTTATATTCTCCTTTTTGTTTTTCTTCTTTTTTATTTTCAGTTTCTGCTTTTATTTCTATACCTCTATCAAGGGCATTTACCTTAATATCATCTTTATTAACACCAGGTATTTCTAATCTTGCAACAATTTTATCTTTTTCATCTTTAATCTCTGTTAAAGGTGTTCTAAAACTAGTATTTAATTGCGTTAACTCTTGTGGTGTAAAAAACAAAAACCTATCATCATTAAAAAATCTATTTATTAAAGTATCCATTTCTTTTTGCATTCTTCTTATATCATCTAATAAACTATAATCATTTTTTGTAACAACACTGTTTTTATTTTCTTTTTTTACCATAATTTCACCCCCCATTTAAAACACAAAAAAAGAAGATTAGATTATAAATATGACAGTACATTCAGTATATTATCTCTATATAAATATAGAAAAAAAAATTTTTAAATATATTTAAAATTAAAAAAAAGAAAAGAATAAAAACAAAAACTATTCTTTCAAAGCTTTAATATGAACATCCTTCAATTGCTTTTCAGAAACAAAATTTGGTGAATTTTCCATAAGGGCAACACCATTTTTTGTTTTTGGAAATGCAATAAATTCTTTTATAGAATCTTTTCCTTTCAGAAGCATCAACAATCTTTCTAAACCAACAGCTAAACCACCATGTGGAGGAGTACCAAACTTAAAAGCATCAATTAAAAAACCAAATTTTTCTTTAATCTCTTCATCAGAAAGACCTAATATTTTAAATATCTTTTTTTGAATATCAGAATTCCAAATTCTAATACTTCCACTTCCTAACTCTACACCATTCAATACAAGATCAAAGGCTTGACTATCTAAACTTAAAAAATCTTCTTTTGTTACACATTGATTTAATCTTTCCAAAGACTCTTTTGTTGGCGCAGTAAATGGATGATGTGCAGAAACTAATCTTTGTTCTTCATCATTCCATTCAAAAAGAGGAAAATAATCAACCCAAACAAATGCAAACTCTTTTGGATTTGTTTTATCTTTTCTTAAATCTGGTTTATCTGAATTATATTGTTTCATAGCTTCTTTATATGTTAAATGTGGAAATGGGGTTTTAATCTTTATACCCATTACCTTTTCTAAAGTATATGATAAATATTCTTCATGTAATTTTTGAATATCTTCCATGGTTACAAAAGACATTTCTAAATCAATTTGTGTAAACTCTGGTTGTCTATCTCCTCTTAAATCTTCATCTCTTAAACATTTTGCAAATTGATAATATCTATCAAAACCAGAAACCATTAATGTTTGTTTATATACTTGGGGTGATTGTGGTAATGAATAAAACTTTCCAGGATGTAATCTACTTGGAACTAAATAATCTCTTGCACCTTCTGGTGTACTTCTACAAAGCATAGGTGTATCTACTTCTATAAAATTTTGAGAATTAAGATATTCTCTAACTGCAGAAACTATTTTATGTCTAAACAAAAAATTATCTAAATTTTCTGGTTTTCTTAAATCTAAATATCTATATTTTAATCTAGTTTCTTCTGAAGGAACAATATTATCTATAATTGAAATTGGTAATTCTGAAGAAACATTCAAAACATCTATTTGATTTACTAAAACCTCTATTTTACCAGTTTCTAATTTTGGATTTTCTTGAGGTTTTTTTTGTACAATTCCTTGTACTTTTATAACATATTCATTATGGATATTTGAAATTTCTGGAAAATTAGAAATATTCTCTTTTGGAATAATAATTTGAGTAATTCCATATCTATCTCTTAAATCTATAAAAACCATTTTAGACATAGATCTTATAGAATGCACCCAACCACAAAGAATAACTTGTTTTCCTACATCTTTTTCTCGTAGTTCACCACAGGTATGTGTTCTTAACATTTATTTTCACATTTATTATATTTTGGTATAATTCTTTTTTGTAATTACAATTTATCTACATTATAATATTTCTTTTTTCTAAAAAGATTCTTTATTTTTGTAAAAATATTTTGTTTCTCTCCAAATTTTGGTTTTTGTACATTTGGACCTTTTTTTCTAGGAACATTATAAGACATAGGTTTTGCTTTTTCTTTCCAACCTTTAGAAGAAGAATCTTTAAAATCATTTAAACCATTATCTGAAATACTATCTTTCATAACATACATATCATTTATTTCTGTCATATTCATGGATTTTTTTGACATATACATCTTTCTTTTAAGTTTTTATAAAATATAAAAAGTTGTAAATATATTTAAATATATGTTTTATGGTTTTCTTAAGAGGAGGAAAAAATAATGGTAAGGCGTCCAAGAATTTATGTGTTTTTAAAGAAAAAAGTTGTTAAAAAAACTATTTTTTCTGACTTAAATAAAATCTATGTATCTTAGTTGTTTCTATATATTTTCTTATTTGAGAATCTAGTTCTTTGGAAAACATATGGTAACCCAATGATCTTGATAATTTATAATATGAAAGATCAGAAAGATCATTCCATAAATTGTTTTGTATAATTAGGTTTTCTAAATCTTCTCTTTCTTTTGTACCTTTATCTGGAATTTTTACATTTTCATATTGTTTGATTAATAAAGAAGCATTAGCACCTACTATTCTTTCTAAATTATTTTGTTGAGAATAAATAATTATAGCTTCTTTTAATTTTTCTAATTGCTTATCTAATTCTCCAACAATTTGTTTTCTTTTTTCTTCTATTTCTGCATATTTATTTACTAGTTGAACACCTGGTTCATTAAGAAACTCATTTTTTTCTAAGTCCTTTGTTTTTAGTTCATGTGCTTTCATTGGACAAACAACCTTATATTCACACCAATCACAAAGTGCAGAGGTTTGTGCAGGAAATTCATTGAATTCTATTGCTTTTTCTATATCTTTTATGTGTTGTATAAACTCTTTTTTTAAATCTTCTAATTCCAAATTAGTTTTAGAAGTTCTTAATTCTAAATTTCCAGAAAGAAAATGCCAAACAAGATCTATTTTTTCCACAAATGGATATAATTTTTTGACAGCAATAGCATATAATGGTAGTTGTGCATCTTTTTCTATTTGTTCTTGTGTTTTAGGAACATTGTTTGTTTTGTAATCATGGATTTCTATGAAATTATCAGAAACTAATGTTAATCTATCAATATATCCAGTTATATTATATACACAACTAGTTTCTGGATCAGAAATTTGTAAATTAAATTTAAGTTCTGTACCTAATGTTTTGCCTTGATTAAAGGGTTTATATTTTTCATAATAATTTTTTATAAACTCTTTTCCTGTTTGTTTATAGTTTTCTGGAGATAATCCTTCTTTTACAATTGTAATTTGTGTTTTAAAATATCCAGAATCCCATTCTTTGTCATAATAGTTAAGAAGATCTTCTAAACTATTTAATTTACTATATTTTAAATCTTCATATAACTTTTGTAAGGTTGAATGAACAATTGTTCCTAAAAAAGATTCTATTGTTGTAGAGGGTGGTATTTCTGGTTTTTCTAAATAATTATATTTAAACTTTAAAGGACATTGCTTAAATGTTTCTATACGAGAATATGAGAAATCCATAATTTTTCTTGCTTTTAAATAAATATAAAATATATAAAAGAGGGTTTATTTTAAAAAGATATGGGAACCAAATGCCCAATTTAAAAAATTATAAAAAATATGTTTTTTCTATAACAAAATTTTTTCTGAAATTTACATCTTTTGAAATTGGTATATATTTTACTTGAGAGGAACTACTTATTTTTTGTTTATATAATTTATCATATTCTCCTTTCTTTACAATTGAAAGAACAGGTGGATCTAATCTTCCAAATTCATGTCTCATTTCTCTATAATTATTAATGTCTTCTTCTAAAGTTTCTTCTAATTTTTTTAAAAACTTTTTTGCTTGAGTATCTGTTAATTTTGTTTTTGGTTCAATTAAAATCTCATATCTTGGTTTTTCTTTAAAGTCTTGTACATAAGGTGCAAAAGTAAAATGGGTTACAGAAATTTTTTGTTCATTCAAAACTTTTTTCATAACAGCCACTAAAGAAACTTCTGAAGAGAGTTCTCCAGCAATATTTAGGTATTTATCTCTATCATAAAATTGTAAAAGTGGAAGTTTGTTTTTAAAATCTTTAACAATTATTATATCTTCCATATTGTATCTATATAATCCATCAGAAGTTGTAATAATTAAAACATATTTTTTATTTTTTTCAAGTTTATCTAAAGTAATTGGTTTTACATTCTTTTTACCATATTCTTGGAACTCATAAAAAATATGTGGTAAAGGAGTTCCATAATCATTATCTTTTTCTAAACATAAAGTGATTCTACCTTCACTTGCGTTTATTCCTGCATCTCTTATGGAAATCTCTTTTCCTATTTTTTGAATAAGTGTATCTAAATAAAAATAATTAAAAGGATATTTAAAACATTGAACCAAACAAAGATTTGGCCAGATTTCAATAGGTTTAAAGTTTTTTAAAGAAAGAAGTTGTTTTGCTCTTTTTGGATTTATTTTTTTTAATTCATTAATTAGTTTTGTTTTATTTTTTTGAATATAATCAAAAAATAATATTGCTTCAATTGGTGTACTCATACCTATCTGAGTAACATCTTTTTGTAAACTATGTATTGCAATTTCATGAATTTTTGTATCATAATCTAAAATATTATAATATTTTAATGGGCAACTAAGTTTTTTTGTTATAAACTTAGGGGTATTATATGAAAGATAACCAGTAATACTTCCATAAGGAATACCCCCTTTTGTATATCCATTAAAATAGGGCCCAGAAAAAAATAATGTATCTCCTTTTATTACTTTGGGATAGTTTTTTAATAAAAATGAGCCCCACAAAACATATTCTTTTAAAGAATAATTAAATCTATTTTTTGTAACTGGAATTAATTTAGCAGAAGAACTTGTTCCAGAAGTTAATGCAAAATAAACAACTTTTTTTTTAGTTAAAACATTTTTTTGCCCATTTTTTATTTTTTCAATTTCTTCAGAGATATCTTCATAAGTTATAATTGGCACTTTTTTTTGAAAATCATTAATTGATTTTATGGATTTAAAAGAATATTTTTTTCCATATTCTGTATTTTTATTTTTATTTATAATTTTTAACAAAATCTTTTCTTGAATTTTTCTTGGATTTTTTTGTTGTGCTTTATAGTCTGATAAATATCCAATATATCCATACACATAGTTTGGATCAAACTTCTTCTTTATTTCTTTTTTTGCCATATTTTGTCTATATATTTAGAAAATAACCCTTTTTATTTATTATTGTTTTAAATAAATAAATAGTCATTTTAAAAAAATAATGCATATTTAAAAGAATGGTAGAGTCCAGATTATGTTAGTTAAAGAAAATCACCTCAATTTAAATAAAAAAACAAACAATCTAGAAAAAGAGTTACAAAACTATTTTGCAAAAGATTATTATGATGCAAGAAATAAATTTAGAACCATTAGCAAGCAAAAAAAACTAAAAGTAACTTCTAAAAAAATAATTAATGACCTAACTTGCGATATAGCTATTTATGAAAAAAAAACAAAATCAAAAATGATAATATTTGTAAGTGGAGTTCATGGTGTTGAAGGATATGTTGGATCTGCATTTCAAATAATGTTTATTGATAGATATTTAGATATAATCAAAAATAAAACATCTGTTTGTTTTATACATGCACTAAATCCATATGGTTTTAAAAATAATAGAAGGGTTAATGAAAACAATGTGGACATTAATAGAAACTTTGCTGATTTCCAAAATATAGAAATAAATCCCAAAATTAAGAAAATTATTGAAGAATATAATTATTTATTTTACCCAAAAAATTTTAAAAAAAAAGATTTATACAACTCATTCATGAAATCAATTATCCAATATGGAAAAAAAGAAACAATAGGCACCATGATTATTGGGCAAAACATTTATCCAAAAGGACTTAATTACACAGGAAACAAATTAGAAAAATCAAGTAAAATATTTATTGATTTTATTAAAAAAATTACTAAAAATTATAAAGAAGTTATATTAATAGACCTTCATACAGGAACTGGAAAAAAATATAAAATACATGGAGAAACACACCACCCAATAAAAAGCAAAGAATACAATTATTGTAAAAAAATAGTTCCAAAACTAAATTCCTATTCAAAACAAAAAATATATAATAATTATTCTTTAGGGTTATATTTTCTTAAAACTAGCAAAGCTAAACAAAACTATGAATTGGTAATTGAATTTGGTACAGTTTCAAATTTTTCAAAAATACAATCCGCAAAAAAATTAACAGAACTACTATTAAAAGAAAATATTTGTACAAATAAAAAAGTTCCTTTTAAAGAAAAAAATAAAATAAGAACTAAACTTAAAAATGCATATTTCCCACAAGATAAAAAATATAAAGTATTTGTATCAAAACAAGTTGATAAAATAGGTAAAAAATTATTAAAGATTAATAACTAATTATTTTAATTAAACACATTAAATAAAACACCTAATTACACAATAAGTGGACAAACACTCTCTTTCAAAAAATATATAGTAACTAAAAACATAATATATACAAGAATAAAAACAAATTAAATGGTAATTTTTAAAGACAACAATCATTTGTTTATTTATGGATATAGAAAAATTATGAAAAAAATTGAGAACTTTAAAAAAAACAAAACATTAAAAATGAGAATATAAAATGAAAATAAAAGACATTGCATCTGAAAACAGACCACTTGAAAGGTTAGAAAATAATGGATGTGAGGCTTTATCAAATGTAGAACTTCTTGCAATAATTATAAATAGAGGAACCAAAGAAACAAATGCAATTGATTTAGCAAATATTATTTTTAATAAATATTCTTTAGAAAACTTAGAGAATTGCACATTAACAGAACTTAGGCAAATAAAAGGAATTGGAAAGGTAAAAGCCGCACAAATAAAAGCAGTTTTGGAATTACATAAAAGATTTTCTGTAAACAAAAAAGAGGTTAATTTAAAAATCTATAATCCACAACAAGTTTATGAAATTTTAAAAGGAGATTTAGAAAACAAAACACAAGAAATTTTGTATGCAATTTATTTGCGTGGGGATAACACCATAACTAAAAAAATTATTGCAATGGGCACATATGATCAATCATATATTCCACATAAAGAGATAATAGCTTTTGCTCTTAAAGAAAATGCAAAAGGGATAATCCTAGCACACAATCATCCAAGTGGATTCTTAGAACCATCAAAAGAAGATAAACAATCAACACAAAAAATTGCAAAAATAGCAAAAAATTTAGATATGGAGCTTATAGATCATATAATAATAACACATGAAGGATTTTATAGTTTTAGAAAAAATGGGTTAGTTTAAATTAGTATTAAAATTAATTAAATTAATTAGTAATTAAAATATTAAAATTACTCATATTTTGTTTTATAGAATCTAACAATTCTATTTTAATTAAATTTAATTTTTCTAATTTCTGATATTCTTTTGAAATTTCATCATTTAAATTACTTATTTCTATTTCAAGTTGAGATTTTTCTCTTTCTAAGTCTTGCAATTTATCTTTAGGAATATTTTTTTTCATTTGTGTTAATTCTTGTTTTCTGGTAGTGATCTCTTTTCGTTTTATATCAAATTCAGGAGTGTTTAGTTTAGAATCTTCTATTATTTTAAAAAAATCAGAACAATCGTTTGTTAAAAAATATTCTTCAAATCTTTCTTTATAATTTTTAATAATTTCCATTTTTTTAGGATCAGAATGATAAATATTTGTTAAGTTTTTAAAGTCAATCATTGTTTTTAAACTATAAACATCTTTTTCTAAATTATATTCATAAGATTGTATTTCTTCTTTTTGTTTTAATTGTGCCAAATATTCTTTATCTTGTTTTGTATCATCAATTTCTTTTAATTTCATTGCAATTATATCTTCTTCTTGTTTTAGTTTTTGAGTTAGTTGGTTTGTCTTTTCTTGGGTCTCAATAATTGTTTTATTAATGTTATGATATTGATTTAATTTATTTTCTATATCCTCAATATTTCTTGATAAATCAATAATATCTTTATTATCATCAACAATTTCACTTAGTGCTTTAGAAAAATCAGAAATTGTTTTTCTAATATCAAATAATTCCTTTTTAATTAAATAAATTGCTCTTTGATAATCCATATATGACTTTTTTTCAAACTCAAAAAAGGTTTTATTAATCCAAGAAACAAATGTTTCTAAGTTTTCTTGCTGATTTAATGATTGAATGTTTCTAATTAAATTTTCAACATAATTAAGATATTTAGTTAAATTTTCATTTACAATTTTTTTTAATCTTTCATCAGCATCTATTTTTTGGAAATCTATGTTTTCTAAAGTTTTTATTTGTTCTTGTATTTCATTAATAAATTCATTTGATCTTTGATTTATTAAAGAAAAAATTTGTTTTTCTCTTTCATTTATTTCATTTTTTTTTGTCTGTAGCCATAGTTGTAGTTTATCTATTGGAATTACATTTGAAGGGGTAGAGGATACTGTAACTTGCTTTTTTTTTTGTTTTTTTTTTAATATTTTAGAAAAACACATATTTTGTCTTTTTTGGTTTTTTAAAAAACAATATTTATTTTATCTACCAAAACATATATAAAATAAGTTATTTAGAGTTCTCTAAATAATCTTTTAAAAAAATAGTTTTAAACTTTTCAAATTGATTTTTCTTAATTGAGGTTCTTGCATTTTCAGTTAATTTATGCATAAATCTAATATTATGAATAGATAATAAAATCATTGCATTTGGCTCTTTGATTCTATAAAGGTGATGAAGATATGCTCTTGTATGGTTTCTACAAGTATAACAGTCACAGTTTTTGTCAATAGGGGTAAATGAATATTCGTGGTTTTTATGATATATCTTTAAAGGACCATTTTTTGTAAAAACAACTCCATGTCTAGCCATTCTTGTTGGATAAACAGAATCAAAACAATCAATACCTCTAGAAATACATTCTAAAATATCTTCTGGGGAACCAACACCCATCAAATATTTAAACTTGCTTTTATCTATTTCTGGGAGAGAAGCATCTATTGCCTTATACATTTTAGGTTTAGGTTCACCTATTGCTAAACCACCAATACCTATGCCATCAAAAGGCATATTATTAAGTGATAAAGCACATTCTTTTCTAAGATCTTTATAAACACCTCCTTGAACAATTCCAAAAATTTGTTGTGTTTTTAAATTGTGTGCTTTAAGAGATCTCTGTGCCCAATCAATGGTAATATCTACTGCCTTTTTAAATTCTTTTTTTGTATGATTTGGTGTTAGCATATCATCTAAAACCATCATTATATCAGAACCTATAATTTTATTTATTTTTACAACATCTTCAGGACTATAAAAACAAAGATCACCATTAAATGGAGATCTAAATTTTAAACCTTGTTCATTTAAACTAACAAATAATGTAGGATCTCCACCTTGAAAACCACCACTATCTGTAATAATTGGTTTTTTCCAATTTATAAAATTATGATAACCTTTTGTCTGTTTAAGAATAGAAAGGCCAGGTTTAAGAGAAAGTAAAAAAGCATTTGAAATAAACATTTGTGTATTTAATTCCTCTAATTCCCTAAAAGTTAAATATTTCCCTGCCCCTTTTGTAACAACAGGAAGGAAAATAGGTGTCTGAATGTTTCCATGAGCTGTTTTTAATGTTCCTGTTCTAGCACAACTATTTTTATCATTATAAATAATTTGAAACATAATCTACCTTTTTAAAAATTAAAATGACCAAAAATAGTTTGCCCAGTTTTTATGTTTTCTATACCAAAGGTAATAAATAAGATAATTAACATAAAGATAGCTAAAAACAAATACACATAATTAAGTGTAAAATAAACTAATAATACTGACAAAGATAATCTTGCAATTATATTAAATACACTTTCACTTGTTTTATAAATACCATAATACAAAGGAACATCAACAGATCTTGTTAATTTAAAAAAATACGCTTCTGTTGTTGGTTCAATAAATGCTGCACCTATACCTGTTAATATCATAAAAAACAAAGATAAACGCATATTGTAACTAAAAACAAATGCTAAAATAGAACATAAAGCAATAATAGAATAACCAATTATAAAAAAAGATTTTATGTTTAAATTTACAAACCTTTTATTTATAAATAATTCAAATAGAATTAAAGGGATCATTACACTTCCTAAAAATACACCTATCATATATGTTGATAAACCACTCTCTAATATTAGAAGAGGCATAAAAATATAAATTACTGACCAATAAATATATAAACCACCTCTTAAAACAAACAACCTAATATTTTCTTTGTTTAAAAAATATGTTTTTATATTAAAAAAAACATCAGTTAAATCCAATTGTTTTGTATATGCTGTTTTGAATTCAATGTCATGCTTATAAGAATCTATTTTAAATATTAAAAAAAACAAATAACTTATAAAAAAAGCAGCACCTGCTATTAAAAAATTATATTTTATATTTAAGTTGAAAATTACAATACTTGCGATAAATGGACCAACCATCCAACCAATATTATTAAATCCATAAAAATGTTCTTCTGTTCTTTGGATGTTCTCTAAACTTGTTGTACCTCTCAATAAAACTGCAGTGTTTTCCCATTGAACTGTTGTTGCCATAAAATATAAACAACATAAAACAATAAACCAATAAATATTATTAAAAAAAAATAATAAAACAAGAATAGCAACAGTTAATAATGTACAATATATCCATACTTTTTTTGTGGGGTATTTAGAAAAAAGTTGTGTTAAGAAAACATAACTAAAAAAAACAACTAATGTTAAAAGAGCAGTAATCAATCCAACTTGTGAAGGGTTATTTATTAAATTCTCTAAAAAAAGGCTATACACTGTATTAAATATTGCTAAACCAATACTTACAACAAATGTCACAAACATAAGTTTAGATGATGGCTTTTGTAAAATTGGAAAATAGCCATATTTTTGTGAATCAAACATATTTTTTCCTTTTTTAGATTATTTCTTTTTTCATTTAAAATAAAACATAATTTCCAAAACACAAAACAAAAACTACACTAAATAAAATATAGATTGCTAATCTTGGTAAATATTCATAAATTGGAAAATTCTTTATTTTTAATTGCTTTATATTTTGTATATCTTTATTTTCTAAAACTAATTTCCCTTTCAAATTAAGTTTGCCCATAACTTCTTTTGAAAGATATTCTTTTGCAATAACGTCCCCTTCTTCTAATTTCGAAACAGACTTTTGTTTCAGATAAATATACTTATTAATTTCTGGTTGGAAAATACTTACCAAAAGACCTAATAAAATTGGAATTAATAGTATATATAGATATTTAGACATATTCCCAATAAATATAGATAAACAAATTACAACTATAAAAAAAATAAACAAAAATAAATTATTAAAACTAAATTTTTTCTTTTACTAACTAATTGCTTCATCTTTTGGGAGCCTAATTTTTTGTATAAAACTATTAAATATTTTAGAGAAACAAACAATACAGAAAACAAACAAGAAATTAAAACAACCCATAGAATCAATAATTCACCTTGATAATAAGGCAAAACAAAATGGATACCTAAAAATAATTTTATATCTCCACCACCAAGTTTTCCATAATAATAAAAGAAAAAACCCAATATATAAATTACAATACCAATACCTAATACTTTAAAAAAATACAATTTACCTAATGGAACTAACGCAAAAAAAGAATCGTAAATTAAAAATAATAAACCAATAATTATTAAAGGTACACTTAACCAATTATGAATATATCCTTTTTTCATATCAGTATATGCACTAATTCCACATGCAATAATTAAAATAACCATTTTTAAAATAAACAAATCAATCATAAAAAATCATTTTTAAAAATTTAAAAAATTTATGTAAACTTCATATTTTTAGTCATTTGTTCCAATTTAGACATATCCATATCTTTAAATTTAGACATATCTATATTCTTCCCACCCATCATTTTTTTAGCCATATTTTCCATGCCAGAACTACCTAATTTTTTAAAGAGTTTTTTCATTTTTTTAACATGTGAAATTAATTCTTTTACATCTTCTGGTGTTGTTCCAGAACCTTTAGCAATTCTATTTATTCTAGATTTTGTTAAAGCAGACGGTTCCATATCCAATTCTTGTTTTGTAAAAGAATTTAAAATAACTCTAAATTTTTTAATCTTTTCTTCACCTAACGCCATTTGATCTTTTGGTATTCTTCCACCAATCCCTAAAAAGTTCATAACTTTTGTTAATGGCCCCATTTTTTTTGCAGCATCTAATTGTTGCTTAAAAAGTTTGAAAGTAAATTCTCCTTTTAAAATATCTTCAGGATTAATATCTTTCATATCTTCTTGTATATCTGCTTCATTAATTTTTTCTAGAAGAGATTGAAGATCACCAAACCCTAAGATTCTTGAAAGATATCTATTAGCATCAAATATTTCTAAATCATCTAACTTTTCTCCTGTACCTATAAAATAAATTGGTGATTTTGTTATATAACAGGCAGTTAAGGCACCACCACCTTTTGCAGAACCATCTAGTTTTGTAATTATTACACCATTTACACCAATTGCTTGATTAAACCTTTCAGCTTGCTCTTTTGCAGATTGACCCATATCTGCAGAGATTACAAGAAAACAATATTTTGGTTTGAAGACAGAATATATTTCTTTTAATTCTGTAATTAATTCTTCATCTAATGCACTTCTTCCAGCAGAATCAACAATTATAAGATTTGCACCTTTATTTTTAAGAAAATCAAGACCTTCTAATGTCACTTTTTTTGCTGATTTTTCATTTTTGTTCCCATAAAATAGAAAATCTCCTTGTGTAGAAAGCTGCTGTAACTGTTCATAAGCTGCAGGCCTATAAGTATCTGCACAAATTACACCAGGATTAAGCCCTCTTTTTTTATAAAATTTAGCTAATTTTCCAACACTTGTTGTTTTACCTGAACCAAACAGGCCACATAATAAAATAGATTCAGGATTTTCTGGTAATTTAATTTTTGTGCCTTCTAAATCTCCACCAATATATTTTAATAAAATTTCATAACAAGTTTTTACTATATGTTCCTTTCTTGTAATACCAGGAGGAAGATCCTCCAAAGCTTTTTCTTCAATTTCTTTTGAAATTTTTAAAACAAGTTGTATATTTACATCTGAGGAAATTAATGCTTTTTGAATATCTTTAATAATCTCTTTAATTAAAGATTTATCGGGATGTACAGAAAATCTAACTTTATCAATTGCATCTCTTAATTTATCTTCAAAACCCATAATTTATCTTTATTTTTGTTATAAAATATAAAGAAGTAACAGTTTATAAATAGTTTCTAAAAAATTTTATTTGCTTTATTTCATAAGGCTTTAGAGCTAACAAATTTCTAAAATGTAACCAAATTGGAACTGTTTCCAAAGAAAAAAACAAACTTAAAAAAATAAAAATTTATTCATAACCAGCATCCTTTAACAAACTTTCTTTTCCTTTCATTTTTTGCCTTATTGGAGAAAGTAATTTGTCTATTTCTGTTGCTAAACCATTTTTTAAATCTAAAGGATGTAATTCTTTAGAAACAAATGCTTTCTCTAAATCTTCTGAAGTTTTAAAAGATAATGGGCCGCCCCATTTTTGAGGTCTATCTATTATAAATTCTTCATGATTATCTTGTTTTTGAGTCATAATAATTCTTTTTGCAAAATCTAAAACTCCATTATCTATATCCCCTTCTGGACAATATGCTGTATTTAATTTTTTTTGAATGGTTTCAAAATCATCAAGTAAATCAATTTTTGAATTTTGAATAGAAGAAGACATTTTTCCATCTTGTGTTAAGCCCTTCATTAAAGGGAACATAATTTCTATTCTTGGTTTATATCCTAACTTTGGCAAAACCTCTCTTGCTAGAACCATTATCTTTCTTTGATCTGTTCCACCTAATTGAATATCTACATCTAAATATTGTTCATCTAAAATTTGGATTAATGGATAAATTAAACCAGAAATTACAGGATTCTCTTTAGCTTTAATTACATCACTTGAAGCTTTTGTTGCATTTCTTATAGAAACAATACTTGATAATTTATAAAGATCCATAACAAAATCTTTATTCAATTGATAACTAGAACCTCTAATTATTTCTATATCATCTAAATCTCCGCCCATTGTTTCAATCATAGAAGAAATTACAATTTTATAATATTCATATCTTTTTTCTAAAAAATTCCAAGGGGTATTATCTAAAGCACCATGGATGTCTGCAAGCAAAATTTGTGACTTTATACCTGCTTTTGAAAAATCAGCTAACTTTTGTGCCCAACAAAAATAACCAATATGTGGTCTTCCTGTTATTGCAGTACCTATATATGCACTAGGATGTTCTTTTGTATTAATTAGTGAAACTAATTCTTGATTTGTAAGAACTTCACAAGTATTTCTTTTAATTAAATTTAATTTTTCATTTATTTCCATAATCTTTCTCAATTTCAATTATTGATTATTATATATAATACATAGTAGAAAAGTTAATAAATCTAAGGAAAAAAAAGAAAATTTATAAAAAATTACAAAACACTATATGATTCTGTCAATAAAAAATTGAGGAGTAAACTTTTCTAAATCATCATATTCTTGACCAGTTCCAATAAAAAAGATTGGTTTTTTTAATTCATTTAAAATTGAAATTGCAACACCGCCTTTTGGATCTGTATCAATTTTTGTTAAAATAACACCTGTAATTCCAACTTCACTATCAAACTCTCTAATCTGTTCAACAATAGCTTGGCCTGCTTGTGCTTCTCCAACATAAATTGTTAAATGAGGATTTACAACTTTTTTTATTTTTTGTATCTCTCTCATTAAATTTATATTTGTTTCTTGTCTACCAGCAGTATCAATTAAAACAACATCAATCTTGTTTGCTTTTGCAGAGGCCACAGCATCAAAAGCAACAGCTGCAGGATCTGCACCATAGTTTTGCTTTATTAGTTTTAAACCTAAATTATTTGCATGAACTTCTAATTGATGAATACTTCCTGCCCTAAATGTATCTCCTGCTGCTAAAATAATTGATTTACCTTGTTTTTTATAATAGTTTGCAAACTTTGCAATAGTTGTTGTTTTGCCAGCACCATTTGGGCCTACAAACAGTATTATTAAAGGTTCATCTTTTTGTTTGTGTATATAACTATTAATGTCACAGTCAATGTTTAGCTGAGACAACAAACTTAATCTTATTTGTGATTTTATATCTTCCAAAAGATTATTTTTAGAATAAGAAAACTCTGTTAATTTTTGTTTTAAATCAGTAATAATAGCATTTGCAGAATAAATACTTACATCAGCTTCTAATAAAGACAATTCAAAATCATCTAAAAAATCAGAAATTTCTTTTTCTGATAACTTTATTTTTGAAGAAAATAAACCTTTTATTGAAGAAACTAAACCTTTTTTTACCTCTGCCTTTTTTAATTCTAAATCTTTATATTCTTCTGAAACTTCTTTTGTTTCTTGAATTGTTTGAGAAGAATGAGTGCTCTTGAGCTGCCCAAGATTTGTTGTTTTTTCTTCAGAAGGTTTAGAAATAGTTTTTTTTATATCTAAAGATTGAGTTGGTTTTTCTTTTTCAATCTCTTTTTCTTTAATAACTTCAGAAATCGTTTTTGCTTCTTGAAATTCCACTGATTTCTTTTGAATAACATCTTGAGGTTCTTGTAGAACCTCTTTAGTAGATTCTTTTTCAATCTCTTTTTCTTGTGGTATTTCAGATGGTGTTTCTTGTGGGATCTCTTGTGGAGTTTCTTCTACCTTTTCTTGTGTCTTACCAAAAATCTTTTGTGTAAAATTTTTTATTTTGCCTTTTAAAAGATTAAACACAAGAAACCACCTTCATACTTTAAACAGTTCGTGAACTTGTGGATGATTTCTTTTGTGAAGAAGGGTTTAATTTTTCAAATGCACTTGATACTGCCTTTAACAAGTTAATTGTTTTATTATATTCTTCAATTAACTTTTTTCTTAAACCTTCAATTTCATGTTTTCTTTGATCAATATCTTTTAATATTTTAGAAATATCTTTATCAATCATTACCCCACCAGGTAATGTTATTTTTGCAGATTTTTTGTTTAAAACCATAGAATCTATTAAAATACCTGCACCAATATTTACTAAAATATTTGTATCATCATCTTTCATTTTTTCTATATCTTTTAATGCATTTTCTGCTTGTGCCATTTCTAAAGATAAAGAATCTAATTCTCTTAATTTGTTTAAAATTTGATTTAATTCCTTCTCTTTTGCTTGATATAAAGAAATTGTTTGTTCTCTATTTAAAACAATTCTTTTTTCATTTGGTTTTGCATTTTGTTCTTCTTTTTGTTTTTCTTTTACCACAAATCTCACCATTTTTAAATTATAATTTCTGATCTAATATCATATCATCAATTTTCATTAATTCAATATTACTTGTATTGTTCCCAACAAATAAAACATCTTTATTTGAAATTACATCTTTTCCAATAAATGAATCCCCATAATTAAGAGTAGTTGATGTGCCATCAACTTTAAAATTGTCTTTTAAAAATTTAAATTCATTTTCTTTAATACGAGGATTTGCAATAAAAAAATAATCATTTACATAAACATTTGCACCAGGAAGATCTAATGTGCCTATTTTTTTAGGAATAACATCAATTTTTAAAAATTTATTAATTTTAGAAATTGTTTCTGCCTTAACAAATGAACTAGAGACACCTATATTTTTATTTATTGCAAAAATATTTCCAAGAGCATTATAATCATTTACAAACTCTATTTTAACTCCTTCTTTTTCTAGAATGTTTAATTCTTTTGGTGTAATAGAGTCTTCATTTACAATTAATTTGTTTTTTACACCTGTTAAATAAATACCTATTAAAGAAGAATCATTAATAGTTGTTTTAATAATTTTTGCATTTATATTTTTTTTAAAAATTGCTTCTTCTTTTTGAAGAATAGTACTTGGAAGAATACAAAAGTCATCATTTAAAAAAGAATAAACACCAAGGTATGGTGATTTTAAAATTGTTGATTTTATTAATTTCATTTTTTTTCGTTTTCATGTTCTTCTTTTGGTTTTTCTTTATTTTCTTTTTTTGAAGATCCTTTTTTTTCTGTAATTTCTTTATTTTCTTTAATTGGTTTTGCACTAATTTTTTTTTCTTTTGGTTGTTCCTTTCCTTTTTTTAAAAACTCTGAATATTCTTTTGAATCTTTTAAAAAAACATACACCTTATTATTTTCAATTTTTAAATTTACTGAAATTCTTCTTGGTGGCTTTTGAATACCTCTTTTCCAAATATAACTATTTACTTCAGAAGAAAGAACTACATCTTCTTTTGTTTTTCTTGTATGTTTATAAATAAAATCATATATTAAACTAATAGCTACATTTGCTCTTTTTGTTCTTGGCTTTTCATATGCTTTACTTAATGGTATTACATAACTTTCTGATGGCATATTCCTTCACATTTTATTTTTTTATTTTTGCTTTTTTATGTTTCCTGTATTGAGATAAATTAGTTGTATTTCTTTTTTTTGTTTTTGGTTTATATTTTGCAGATTTATTAATTTTCCCACTTTTTATAGGGCTCTTCTTTTTGGCAATTTCTGCTTTATGAACCTCTTGTCTATATTCATCTCCAAAATGGGTTCTTCTCCAGTTTCTCTCAGAGGTTCTATTCCAGATTCTTTTACCAGATTTTTGGATTATCCATACAGGAGTGTTAAGATAACCTGGGCCTTGTTTTTTTCTTTGGGTAATTAAAAATTCTTTTTTTTCTCTAGATTTATATTTACTCATAAATATTCACTTATTTTAATATTAATCTGTCTTATAAATTTGCAACATTATGTTGTCCTTCTTTCATAAGAGCTTTTTTATCAGATTCTTCTTTTACAAGAGCTTTCTTTTCTGACAATTGAGGTAATTTTTTTTCTTGAACAGAAACTTCATCTGTCTTTTCTTTTAAAGAAGTTGCTTTTTTTTCTGGATACATCTTTTTGTATAAAGATACAGCCAATTTATCTAAATATTTTTGTCCTTCTTTTGTTATAGCCCTTCCGCCTTTTTCATCTTTTTTAACATAACCTAATTTTTCTAATTCTTGCAAAGACAAACGTATTATTTTTCCACCAGCTTTTTTAAATTTTGGAGGTCTAACACCTCTCCTTTTTTTTCCACCATAATATGTTCTTAAAGATTCAACATTTACATTTCCTGAAATATACACACGTCTTAAAATAGATGCCATTCTTATATACCACCAATCTGGATTTTGTGGTGCTCTTTCCCTGTGACTTCCTGTTTTTACGTAATATGCAAAATCAGGCATTTTTATTTTTTTATTTTCCTTTAAATCTTTTGCAATCTCTTTAATTAATTGAGATCCAGAAACATCATAAACACTTGCCAAATTGCTCACCTCTAGATTTTTAAAAATATTTTGCCTATTATTCCTATTTTTGAAAATTAATTATAAAAATTAATTATTTATTTTTAATTGTATAATATATTATATATAGTTCTATTTAAATATGTTTTCTTAAATGTTTTTTCTTTGGATATTATGTACTTTTGAAGGGTTATTTAATAAAAAAGAATTATTTTTTAAATTATTTTTTTCTTGCCCTTGTAATTTACTTAAATTTATTTTCTTTATATTCCCGCAATATAAACAATGTAATTTTAAATATTTTTGATATTTCTTATTAACTTTTCTTGTTTCTGTTCTTATCAGAGTATTTTCTGAACCTCTTAAAGAATAACAATTTTTACAAACTTTTAAATGAATCTCTGGAGGTAAACGAAAATTTATGCTTTTTGCTAAATCTATTGCTATTTTTATATATTCTGTAATGTATGGGTTGTTTTTATTTTTTTGGTCAATTGCAAAATCTATTAAATAAAATATTTTATTCTTAATCTTTTCTTTATCTTTCATATCTTATAACTAAGATATGCACCCGCCGGGATTCGAACCCGAGCCGAAAGCTTGGCAAGCTTCCATACTAACCACTATACTACAGGTGCATTTTTTTTATATATTATAAAATTATGGTAAAAAAGATTTATAAATAATAGCTTTTAAGAAAAACATGTAATAACTTAAATAATAGTTTATAGTATTAAAAGATTAAAAAGCAAACGCAAAGTGTCCAAGAAATAATGTTCTTTTAAAAAAAAAGAAAAAAAATAAATTAGAGTTTAGCTAATGTCTTTTCTTTACCTTGTTTTTTTGGTTTATCTAACTTTGGGTTTTTTGGTTTGTTAATTACTGTAAAGTATAATATAACCAATATAATAACAACACCACAAACAACTAATACAGGAGTCCATGAAAACTTCTTTTCTTGAACTGGTTCTGTTGGTTCTATTGGCTCTTGAGATTCTTGTATTATCTCTATTGGTTCTTGAGGTTCTTCTTCTCCTGCTTCTAAAGAACTATAGGTTATAATTTGTGTTTTTTCTTGCTCTTTATTACCTGCATTGTCTATTGTATAATATTTTATTAACCATGTTCCTTCTTGAGTTATTGGAACAGAAAGCTTATTGTCTATTGCTTGTGCTAGTTGTGGAGTACAACCTGTCTCTTTGTCTTTGTTGTATATACAGTAGTATATCTCTTTTACACCAGAAACATTATCTGTTGGAACTATGTTTACAATTGTAGGTTCTGTTATTGTGTGTGGAGCATCAACTGTTGTTGTTGGAGCTGTTGTGTCTACCATTACATTTTCTATGACTTCTTTTGTAATTGTACCTGCTTTAGTTTTAGCTTCTATTGTAATGGTATGTATACCATCTGGAATATCTGTAAGTGCAAAGTTTACATCTCCTCTAACTTTGTTGCCATCTGTTATTATTATTGGTTCTTCATTATTTAATTGTACACTACATGTTACACCAGTGGCTCCTAAATAATTAAAATCAAGATATATTGAATTATTTGAAATAATTGCTCCTGAAAGATTATTTTTTAAGGTAATCTTTGGAGTAGAAGTTGAACTAGTATTTGTAGTTGTTGTGAAGTGGTGTCTTCTTCCATCTGAAGAACTTGTACCTGAAGAATCACAAACATTTCCTACACCATCACTATCACCATCTGCTTGATCTGGATTTGAAATTAAAGGACAATTATCACAAACATTTCCTACACCATCACTATCACCATCTGCTTGATCTGGATTTGAAACAGTAGGGCAGTTATCGCAGGCATTACCCATAGTATCATCATCACTATTGTTTTGATCTGGGTTTGAAATTAAAAGGCAGTTGTCACAAACATCCCCTACACCATCCCCATCACTATCATTTTGATCTGAATTTGAAACAAAAGGACAATTATCATTATAATTTGGTAACCCATCCCCATCTGAATCTAAAGAAGAAGGTATTAATGGTGCAAAATCTATTACATCTCCTTGTACTTTTCCATTTGAAGTTGTTGGATTATATGGATAATCAGGACCAAAAGATCCTATATAATAATCAGTAAGAGTTGAAGATTCAGTACCAGAAATATTTAAATCACTTATATTTCCCCAAATGTTTCCTTGGTTTTTACCATCACATATACCATTATAGTCATTTGAACCATTATCATCAACATAAAGATTATTTATATCTTGTGCTTTACTAAAACTGTTTAAACAAAAAAGATTGTCTTGTGAAGATTCATCTAAATCTACAAGAGGCATTTCCTGTATTGATTGATCTGCTGCAATAAGATTATTTCTTTCTATATGGTTTCTATTACTATCTTCAAAATAGATAATACCTCCATCATTTGTTAAAGATAATGTATTATTTAATAAAATATTTTCTAAAGAGGAAACAAAATCAACTACTATATTTCCAGAATTTCCTGTTAGTGATAAATTGCTATCCTGAATTAAATTATTATTGGAAGAATTAAAAGTAGCAGATGCAACCATATTTCCATCTGCAAGTAATTGAGAACTAATTATGTTATTGTCTGAACTATTATTTTCAAAAATAACAACAGAACCTGTATTTGCATCAATTGATAAATTACTATCTTGAATTAAATTACTATTAGAAGAATCAAACCAAACAGAAAAGATAAATTCTCCAGTTCCATTTCCATCTATGTTAGAATTAATTATAATATTGTCAGAACTATTTTCTGCAATATAAACACATGTACCACTGTTTGCATCCATTGATATATTACTATCTTGAATTAAATTACTATTAGAATCCTTAAAGACAGCTGTATCTACATGATCTCCTGTTGACCATAAATTACAATCTTTAAATAAATTATTATTAGATTGCTCAAAATATGAAGAAAAAGCAGAGTTTCCATATGCAAGTAATTGAGAGCCAATTATGTTATTATCTGAAGAAGAATATAAATAAATTGCTGAGCTACTATCTCCAAAAGTAATTATATTTGAATCACGGATATTATTTCCATTTGATAAATTATAAATGAACAACGCATCATTATATGAAGAAGTTAATATAGAATTAATTATGTTATTATCTGAAGAATTATTTAAAGAAATTGCATAATAGTTACTATCCATATTTGAATTAATTATATTATTACGATTTGATGAACCCGAAAGATGTAACGCATCAGCATTTGAAGAACTTAAAGTAGAATTACTTATGTTATTATCTGAAGAAGACTCTAAAGAAATTGCATAACCCTTCCCAACTATGTTTGAATCACTTATAGTATTACCGTTTGATGAACTAGAAAGATATAATGCAATATTACCTTGAGAGGTTATTGTAGAATTACTTATATTGTTGTAAGAAGAAGATTCTAAAGAAATTCCACAATAATCACCAACTATGTTTGAATCAGTTACATTGTTATTGTGTGAAGAATCAAAAGTAATACCATAATTTGTATAACCTAAAGCAATTATATTTGAATCAGTTATATTAGTGTCTGAACATGAATCAAAAACAACTGCAATACTGTAAGCATCAGGTACAAATAAATTTGAATGAGCGATAGTATTGTGGGAACTAGAGTAACAAGTAATACTACTACTACTATGGTTATTTGCAGTTATATTACAATTTTGTATGTTTATATTATTTTTGGAAGATATACTAATTCCTGTTTGTACATTTGTAATGGAATGACCATTACAATCTAAAATTATATTGTTTGCAGAAATAGAAAAACAAGGGTTCTGACCAGCACCAAATATATCATTCTGTAAAACATAGGTTGCACCTTCAGTACCTAACTCGCCACATGCTGTTATATTAATGTCTTCTGCAAATACATTTGTTGGTGTTAATATTAATGAAAATAAAAATAATACAAATATATTTATAACAAAAATATTCTGCTCCTTTTTTTCTGGTTTCTTATCCCAATTAAATTTGTTTTTTTTACAATTCATAATTTTCA
>DAOPNM010000008.1:0-22101 GCA_035357435.1 archaeon
GTTTATAGTATTAAAAGATTAAAAAGCAAACGCAAAGTGTCCAAGAAATAATGTTTTTAAACTCTTTCTAAACCTATATTTTTTTTATGTTTTTTTCCTGTAAATATAAATAAAATTAGAAGAAGTATAAACACACCAACTAAAGAATAAAGTAAAAAACTATTTTTGTTTTCTGAAGAGGTTGAAGATATAGGTTCTGAGGGTTGTGGGGATGATGATAGATTGCTATCATTATTATTAGTTTGAGGAATATCTGGAATTGTTTCAGAAACAATGCCTTGATTAGAATCTAGATTTTCTTGTATAATTATATTTTGAACATCAGGATAAATATTTATTATTTTAGAATAATTATAATCTCCAGTAATAGTTAATATAATAATTGCATTATCTAAAGCTGTAAAAGATCTAGAATAAGTCCATTTATTGCCAGAAGGTATTGCTTTTGGTTCAGAAATCATTTCTCCATTATTATTAAAATCAATAGTGATTTGTTTATCTTCTGTTGTTAAATTTAAAAATTCAAAATTAAAAAAGACATTGTCTTGTGCAAAATAAATGACTGGTTCAGAAAATAAAAATGCTTGTTTATATTCTCCTTTATCTGGATAAACACTAACATTTGAATCTATATCTTGAATCTGTGTATAAAGCTTTATACCAAAAATCATATACATTCCTTTATTTATATCTGGAAGTAAGTAATAATATTTTAAATTTAGAGTATCATTTGGTTTAATATATACAATCTGTTCTTCAGATTTTGGATAAAGAAACTTAAATGTAGGATGTACATCTAATCTAATGTTTGTAATAATTGGATAAGAATAATTGTTTTTAGCTAAAACATTTATTTCAAAAACACTATTTTTTCTCATTTCTTTATTAAAATCAAATGAAAAAGAAATTAAATTACCAAAACCTAATTCTTCAAATGTTTTGAAATCGTGTATAGTATAACTTCTTTGTTTTTCTTGAAAAACAATATCTGTTTGCTTTTCTTTATTATAAGTAAATGTTGTTATAACATCTTGAATATCTTCAGGGTCACTCATTTTTGCAAGAACAACATGTGTTGCATCAAGCATTCCAACTTCTCCATATGTTGGATCTACAGAGAGCCATCCTTGATTAGGAACATATGCTTCAAGCCAAGCATGAGGTTCCCATTTTTTAGAACTATTTGCAAAGCCAGTAACATATTTTACAGGAAAACCTCTTGCTCTTAATAGTGCTGCTTCCAAAACACTAAATTCATCACAAACCCCTTTTCTTGTAGAAAGTACAGTTAATGAATTTTCTATAGCACCACCATATGTTTCATCATATTCTATATTTTGATGTATCCAATTTGTAATTTCAACTAATTCTGTTAAAGCATCATCACTTGTTTTTATAGAATTTGCTAAAGAAATTATTTCACTTGCATTTGATTGAATGTTTTTTGTTGGAAGTTTATATTCATTAAAATCATTTATTGGATTTAATAAATTGTAACTTTGATCTTTTAAAGAAAAATTGTTTTGTGAAACAATATGTGCGTTAATATAAAAACTATAGTTTGATTTTGTAACTTTAGAAATTTTAAATGTAGCAATAGAATTTCCAAAGTTATCTGTATCTATTGTCGTAGTATATTGTTTGTTTCCATTTTCATCAAGATAATATGCACTAACTGTAACAGTTTGAGTTTCTGTGTTATAAAAAATTGGTGTTTCAAATGTTAATTCTAAATCAGAAGGATAGTTTGAAATAGAAAGAGGGATTTCTATATTTATATCAACATCCATATATTTTATTTTAATTGCATTAAAGTTTGTATCTTCTTGTGCATTTATAAATAATGGAAATAAGAAAAAAATAAAAATAAATATTAATAATATTTTTGATTTTTGAAGCATTTATATATCACTATTTAAAAAATAAACATAAATATAAACAAACAAAACAATTTAAAATGAATTGGATAGTAAAAAATAAATTAAAAAAATTAAACTTTAATATTTTTAAAAAGATGTCCCCCCAATAAAACCATAAATATTGCAAAACTTCCAAGAACAATAAAACATATTAATGGATTAATTAATGAAGCACCAGTTAATCCATATCTTATTCCTTCAACACCATAACTTAAAGGGTTAATATATGTAATTGGTTTTATCCAGGAAGGTAAAACAGTTATTGGGAAAAATGCACCAGATAGTCCTACAATAGGGAAAATTACAAAATTCATTATTAATTGAAAACCATGCATATCATCCATACGAGAGGCAATTGCAACACCTGTTGCAGTAAAAAAAATTCCTATTAATAACATAAACCCAAAAGCAATTAAAAAACTTCCAAAACTAGAGACATGTAAAATTCCAAAAATTAAAGCTAATATAAGAATAATTGTACCTTGAATAAATGCTGTTGTTGCACCCCCTAATGTTTGACCTAACATAATTCCAAATCTTGTTACAGGTGCAACTAATGTTTCTTTTAAAAAACCAAATTGTTTATCCCATATTATCTGTATTCCTGCAAACATAGAAGTAAACAAAACACTCATTGCAATCATTCCAGGAATAAGAAATTGTGTATAGTCTTCTTCCATACCTGGTAATTGAATAATTGAATTAAAACCAAGCCCTAGGATTAAGATAAAAAACAATGGCATTCCAATACTACCAATAATTCTACTTTTTGAACGAAGAAAATGTTTTATATCTCTTAACCAAATGGTATATATTGTATTTATATTGCTCATATGTTCTCAAATATTTCCAATTATTTCAATTATTTATTTCTTGCTCTGCGTCTTATGCGTATATTATCTATAGCACTAGCTTCTTGTTCTCTTATGGTTTTTCCTGTAAAATGAAGAAATACATCTTCTAAACTAGGTTTATTTATGGATAAAGATTTTATTTCAATGTTGTTTTTATTTGCTAAATTTACGATGTCTACAACATGTTTTTCTGCATCTTTTAAATGTATATAAATTAATTCATCATGTTTAGTAACATTTTTTATCCATGGTTGTTTTAATAATGAATATAATTTTTCTATATTACTTGCACGAATAACAATAACATCCCCACCAATTTCATTTTTTAAATATGATGGAGTATTTAATGCAATTATTTTCCCATGATCTATAATTGCAACTCTTCCACATAATCTATCTGCTTCATCCATATAATGTGTAGTTAAAATAATTGTAATGTTTTTTTCTTTACTTAATTTTTCTATATATGTCCAAAGATGGTTTCTTGTTTGAGGATCTAAACCAATAGTTGGTTCATCTAAAAATAAAACCTTTGGATCATGCAGCAATCCTCGTGCAATTTCTAATCTTCTTTTCATACCACCAGAAAATGTTTTAACTAAATCATCTTTTCTATTATCTAGTTCTACAAGTTTTAAAAGTTCAATTATTTTTTGTTTACGAACATTTTTTGGAACACCATACAATCTACCATGTAAATCAAGGTTTTCATAAGCAGTAAGATCTTCATCTAAACTTGGATCTTGGAAAACAATACCTATTGATTTTCTCACATTATCAGGATCTTTAATAATATCATAACCATTAATAGTTGCAGTTCCAGAAGTCGGTTTTAACATTGTAGATAACATAGAAATTGTTGTTGTTTTGCCAGCACCATTTGGCCCAAGTAATCCAAAAACTTCGCCTTGATTAATGTCAAATGAAATATTGTTAACAGCACAAAGTTCATGAAATTGTTTTGTTAAGTTTTTAACAGAAACTGCAGGCATAACACATTACCATTTTTAAATTTATATTTATAATAAGTAATAAATTATAGAATTTATAAAATTTGTAATTTGAAAATAATTTGAAAAATTTATAATATAAATATATGCAAATATATTTTTAAATAATTCGCATAGAACCCAATCATCATTTAAAAAATAAATGCAGGGGACAGGATTCGAACCTGCGAAGCACTAAGCACATGGTCCTTAGCCATGCCCCTTTGACCGCTTGGGTACCCCTGCTTTAACTTTTTTTTAAAATAAGATTCCCTTAAAACATTTTGTGGTTATCTTTTACTCCTTTTGCCTTAACCCTTTTAAGAAAAAGGGATTAATCCTAAAACATTGTTTGGTTACTTGCTTCTTTAAACTATTTTAAAAAATTGTAAAACAAAAATAATTAAAAATAATTAATTAAAAAACAAAAATGGTTCTGGGCGGAATCGGACCGCCGATCTTCACCGTGTAAGGGTGACATCTTAACCACTAGACCACAGAACCTTAATCTAAATAATTAAGTAGAATAAATGTTTAAAATATGTTGCTTTTTTCAAAAGTTATTTTTTTAAAAAATTAAAATAAACTATAATTGTATATTTTAGATAAATTATATAAAATAAAAAAATGGCATTTATAAAGATGTTAAAAAATAAAAAATCACATTATTTGTATTTTATTTTTTATTCTTTATATTTGCCTTTTTATATTTCTTTTCTAAATTTGCAATTAACATTTTTGTTTTTATAAAGGAATCTTGATTTAAACTTATGGAATCTATACCTTGATCAACTAAAAATTTAACAAAATCTGGGTAATCTGACGGTGCTTGCCCACAAATTCCAATATATTTTTTTCTCTTTTTTGCAATATCAATTACATATGTTAACATCTTTTTAATTGCAGGATTTTTTTCATCATATAAATAAGCTATTTTTTCTGAGTTTCTGTCAAGTCCTAAAGTTAATTGTGTTAGATCATTACTGCCAATACTATATCCATCAAAAATGTCCAAAAAATCTTGTGCCAAGATTACATTTGATGGGATTTCACACATACATTCAACATTTAAACCATTTTTTCCTTTTTCTAAACCATTCTTTTTTAACTCTGCAATAACTTTTTTAGCTTCTTCAATTGTTCTACAAAAAGGAATCATTACTTCTAAGTTTGTTAAACCCATTTCTTCTCTTACCTTTTTTACTGCTTTACATTCTAACTCAAATCCCTTTGTATAACTCCCTTGATAATATCTTGATGCACCTCTCCAACCAATCATAGGATTATCTTCTTTTGGTTCATATTCTTTACCACCAATTAAACTAGCATATTCATCAGTTTTAAAATCAGAAAATCTTAAAATTACTTTTTTTGGATAGAATGCAGCTGTAATTCTAGCAATACCCTGTGCTAGTTTATCAACAAAATATTCAGTTTTATTATTGTAACCAATCGTTAATTCATCAATTTGTTTTTTAACATCTTTGTCTTTTAATTGGTTATAATCTACAAGAGCTAATGGATGAATTTTTATCCATGAACTAATAATAAATTCTTCTCTTGCTAAACCTACACCATCACAAGGAAGATAACTTAAAGAAAAGGCAAGTTCTGGTGCACCAACATTTAACATCACTTTTGTTTTGGTTTCTGGAATTTTAGTAATATCTTCTTCAATTTTCTCAAATTTTAATTTACCATCATAAACATATCCTTGATATCCACTAGAACAATCTATAGTTACTGTTTGACCTGTTTTTAATTTATCTGTTGCAATAGAAGTTCCAACAATACAAGGTATACCTAATTCTCTTGCAACAATAGCTGCATGACACGTCGAGCCCCCTCTATTTGTAATAATTCCAGATGCAATTTTCATAATTGGTTGCCAATCAGGATCAGTCATTTCAGTTACTAATATTTGACCTGGTTTAAATTGATTAATATCTTTAACATCTTTAATAACATTTACAATTCCTGTAGAAATTTGTGTACCAACACTAATACCTGTAATTAATGGTGTTTTCTTTTCAAGTAATTTATAAGTCACAAAAGAAGTTTTCTTTTTTCTACTTTGAACAGTTTCTGGTCTTGCCTGTACAATAAATATTTTGTTTGTAACTCCATCAATTGCCCATTCCATATCCATTGGTTTATAATGGCCAGCTTGTTTTGAATAATATTCTTCAATCATTACAGCCCATTTAGCCAATTGAATTGCTTGTTCATCAGTAATACAAAATTTATTTCTGTGGCTTATGTCTACAGGAACATTTTTTGTAGGTTTATTCCCTTGTATATCATAAATCATTTTAATAGATTTGTTTCCTAAACTTTTTGTAACAATTGGGTTTTTTACTTTACCTAAAGTTGGTTTAAATATATAAAAGATATCTGGATTTACTGCACCTTGAACTACATTTTCCCCCAAACCATAAGCTGCATTAATTGTTACAACTTGATTATAACCTGTTTCTGGATCTAAAGAAAACATAACACCAGAACTTCCTAGATCACTTCTTACCATTCTTTGTACACAAATAGAAAGATAAACATTAAATTGTCCATAACCATGATCTTGTCTATATGAGATTGCCCTGTTTGTAAATAAACTTGCAAAACATTTTTTACAAGCTTCAATTAATTCTTCTGGGCCTCTAATATTAAGATATGTTTCTTGTTGTCCAGCAAATGAAGCATCAGGTGCATCTTCTGCTGTTGCAGAACTTCTAACAGCAACATCTAATTGATTTACACCTTCACTTTTTGAAAGTTTAAAATAAGCATCAATTATTTCTTTTTCAAGTTCTTGTGGAAGTTTTGCATTTCTTATTAATGATCTAACTTGACTTCCTTTTTCTGCAAGTTGATTAACATCTCTTGTATTTAAATCTTTTAAAATTTCTTTTATTTTATTTTGAATATTTGCTTGTTCTATAAAATATTTATATGCATAAGCTGTAATTCCAAAACCATTTGGAATATTAATTCCTTTTTTTGTAAGATTGGTATACATTTCGCCTATAGATGCAGTTTTTCCACCAACAAGTGATACATCGTCAATACCAATTTCATTGAACCAGAGAATAAATTTTTTTTGTTTTTCTTTTGAATTCATATTTAATCCTTTTTTTAAACAATTTTTTTATTTTAAATTTTTTATTTTAAACTATAAATATATATTCATATATATTTAAATGTTTATTTATTATCTTTCAAATTAAATCTTTATTTTGTCAAAATCTTTTTTAAAATAAACATATCTTCCATATTTATTTGTTTTATTTATATTTTTATAATTAATAGCTTTTTGTGGGCAAAAATTATAACATCTTGTGCAAAACCAACAATTGTTTCCAAACTTAATTTCATGCTTTTGTTTTTTTAAAACAATGTTTTTTGTTGGACAAATTTTTTCACATAAACCACATTGATTACATTTAGTATAATCTATAACCCATTTTTGTTTATTAAAAATAAAGTGATATGCACAAAAATTCCAAATTGATGTAAAAGTGGTTCTTAAAAAATTTGGTTTTTTGATTTGTGCTTTGTCATATAAAAGATCATTAAAATCTTTTTTTAATTTCTCTTGTGCATATTTTATTTTGTTTTGTTGTTTTGTTTCTGATTCTACATCTAAACCAAATAAAAAATTTAAGTTTTCTGGCATAATATAACAAAACGTTCCTTTTATGTCATAATGTTTTGAATTCAAAATTTTATAAGATACATCTATTCCAGAACCAATTGTAGATCCAGCAGTACAAAAAACAAAACATGGCTTATTCTGAACAGATGGTAACTTTTCCAAAAATGTTTTTATAAATGGAGGGGGTTTCCAAGCGTAAACAGGATAACCAATTCCAATAAAATCATATTCTGCTTGTGAAGAAACACTTGTAATTTCTTCAATAGGTTTTAATTCTACAAAAATATTTTTTTCTTGAAACAATTTTACAAACTCTTTTGAAATAAAATAAGTGTTACCAGTTCCAGAAAAAAAATAAATTATTCCTTTTTTTGAAAGTGATATTGATTTTTGTGAAACCATAATTAGAAATAATTGAAAGATTCTATTTTTAAATAAATCTATGCAATAAATATTATACAAAAACAAAAAAATCAAGTGAAAAATTATGAAAATACCAAAAGAAAAAAAATTATATTGTAGAAAATGTAAAAAACATACTGTTCATAAATTAAAAACATATAAGGCAGGGAAAGCAAGACCTACCTCAATTGGTCAAAGAAAATTTCAGAAAAAGCATGTTAAGGGATATGGAGGTATGGCAAAACACATTAAATTGGTTAAAAAACAAACAAAAAGCCCAACATTTATAGCAGAATGTACAGAATGTCATAAAAAAATACCATATGTTATTCCAAAAAGAATGAAAAAAATAGAATTTGAACAATAAACAAATTTTATTTTTTCTTAATTTCTTTTTCTTCAAACCAATATCCACAAACATCTTTTGTATCAAATTCATTTGGTACTCTTGGATATTTTTTACACCAAGATGGTCTTATTTTATAAATCATACATTTTGCTTTTCCATTAGAATCATATGTTAAAAAAGGGCATATTATTCCTAATTTACAACATTCTCCGCACTGTTTACATTTTCCTTTTCTTTTTGGAGATACTTTTGAAAAACCAGAAATTTTTCTATGTAATGAATGTGTTACTATATGTTTTTTTAATTTCTTTTTTTTAGATATATTTTTGTTCTTCTGCATAATTTTCAAAATACTTCTGAAACAAAATATTTATTAAATCTTTGTAAGTACATAAATATTGTAAAATATAAAAAAGAGAAAACATGCCAATTGATTGGAAAGAAGAAGAAGTAGTTGTGGGAAGGTCACTAAAACAAATAGAGAAATATGGAACCACTGCAACAGGATATATTGGAAAAGTTGTTGTTTCTGCAGGAGAAGAACCAGTATTAGGAAAAAAAGTTCTTTTAGATTTAGCAAGACCACATCTTATGTTAATCTGCGGCAAGAGAGGCGGGGGCAAGTGCCTTACAGGTGATACACTTATAACACTTGATGATGGTAGAGAAATTCCAATTAAAGATTTAGAAAAAGAAAATAATTGTGTAGCAACACTTAATAATGAATTAAAGATAGACTATACAAAAAAAACTAAATTTTTTAAAAGAAAAGTAAATGAAATTTTAAAAATAACTCTTAGAAGTGGTAAAGAAATTACATTAACACCAGAACATCCTTTATTTACAATTAATGGATGGGTGCCTGCTGAAACATTATCAAAAGGAGCACGCATAGCAACACCGAGAACATTAAATAATTTTGGAAATAAAAATCTTCCAGAACATGAAATAAAAATACTTGCATATCTTTTAGCAGAAGGCCATCTTTCTAATAATTTTATTTTGTTTAGCAATATAGATCCATTAATTTTTTCTGATTTTGAAAAAGCAATCAATGATTTTGATACTGATTTACAAATAAAAATGCATAGCAAACCTGGTTGTTATAGGATTGTTTCATCTAAAAATATAAAAAATAATGAAAAATCTACAAAAGGAATTAAAATAGATCATAAATGTTCATTACGGAAATATCTAGAAAATTTAAATTTATATGGCAATCTTTCACCACAAAAATATATACCAGATATAATATTTCAAACTCCAAAATCTAAATTAAGTTTATTTTTGAATAGATTATTCAGCTGTGATGGATCCATATATTTTGATAAAAATACCTCTCGTTGGAGGATTGAATATGACTCTGCTTCAAAAAAACTTATTTATCAAGTACAAAGTTTATTACTTAAGTTTGGCATATTATCAAATATTAGGCAAAAAAATAATTCAGGATTTATAAATTTTGAACTAGAAATTCAATCTCAGCATATACCTAATTTTATACAAGAGATTGGTTTTTTTGGAAAAAAAGAGGCTTTGCAAAAAAAAGCATTATTAGAAATGCCAACAAAAAGAAATCCAAATATTGATACTATTCCAAAAGAACTCTGGGAAAATTATCGCCCTAAAAACTGGGTTTCTGTAGGAAATAAATTAAACTATCATTTACCAAAAGCTGCACGTACTTCTATAAAGTATTGCCCTTCTCGTGATAAATTATTAAATATAGCTAATGCAGATAACAATAAATCACTAGAATTATTGGCAACCTCAGATATCTTCTGGGATGAAATTAAAAATATGGAAAGAATAAATGGTTCTTATGAAGTTTATGATATTCTTGTTCCAAATCACCATAATTTTGTTGCAAATAATATATTTGTTCATAATAGTTACACCCTTTCTGTAATAATTGAAGAATTCGCAAAACAACCATTTGAAATTAAAGAAAGGTTATCTTTAATAATAATTGATACTGTTGGAATTTTTTGGACCATGAAATTTGAAAATAAAGAACAAGCAAAAGAATTAAATGAATGGAATCTTAAACCAGAAGGTATAGAAATAAGAAATCTTATACCATATGGTAAACAAGACTTTTATAAAGAAAAAAATATACCATTTGATGCACCATTTTCTATAAAAACTTCACAAATGGGTTTAGAAGATTGGCTAACTATTTTAAAATTAACCTGGAAAGATCCAGAAAGTGCTTTACTTTCTAGAACTTTAGAATTTATTCAAGAAAAAGTTGGAACAATGTATGATATTGAAGACATTATAAGTATTGCAAAAAAAGATACAGAAACAAATCAAGATGTTATTAATTCTTTAATAAACAGATTAAAACTTGCAAAATCTTGGGGGTTATTTTCAAAAATGGGAACTAGTATGAAAGAATTTGCAAGACCAGGAACAATTACAAACATTGATGTTTCTACATATAAACAAGCTGCTGGAATGGAAGCAGTTCAAGAGCTTGTTGTTGCAATTATTGGGAAAAGACTTTTTGAAGAAAGAATGCTTTATAGAAAAGAAGAAGAAATGAATTTACTTGCAGGAAAAAGAAAAGAAAGTGAAATGCCAATTGTTTGGATGATTATTGATGAAGCACATATGTTTATGCCTCAAGATAGACAAAGTCTTGCACTTGATGTTTTATTACAATGGGTAAGGGTAGGAAGACAACCAGGACTTTCTCTTATATTAGCAACACAAAGACCAAATAAGTTACATTCTGAAGCTTTTTCACAATGTGATCTATTTATAAGTATGAGATTAACAGCACAAGAAGATATTAATGCAGTAAGTACATTAAGGCCAAGCTATCTTAATATCCCTATGGATAAATATTTTGCACAACTTCCTACATCACAAGGATATGCAATTCTTTTAGATGATAACACAGAAAAAACAATGATAGTAAAAATAAGACCAAGATTAACATGGGATGGAGGAAAAACAGCAAGTGTTTTCCAAGACTAAGTTTTTGCATAAATGTAAAAAACACCAAAAAATATTAAACTATATTAAAGATAAAGCGATTGAAAAATATTTTTAACAATATGAAAGAATGACTATTAAATCACAGGCAATTAAAAACAATGCTTTTGAATCTTTTAAATTTCATAAAAATTCAAGAGCAATTATCACACCAATAATTATTCCAATAATTAACCAAAATAATCTACTCATATCCACTTCATATTTATTTCAAATTTAATAACCCAAATATGCTCGAAGGGGGACTCGGACCCCCGTTATCAGCGTGAGAGGCTGATGTGATTACCACTACACTATTCGAGCATTAATGTTTTGTTTTTGCAATATTAAATAATTAATAAGAAATTGTGTTTTAAATATATTGTTTTTAAACATATTTAAATATAAAGATAACATTAATAAAAAAATAATTTTTTTAACTAAAAATTAATAAGTAATAAATATGAAAATAAATGCAAATAGAACATATTGAAATAAATAATCAAAAATATGAAATAAATATATATTATGACAATAGAAAAAATGCAAAAGCAACTATTGGAAAAAAACAAATTAATATACGTATTCCAAAATATATTTCTAATAGTGAAAAAACAAACATAGAAAACAAATTAAAAACGTGGATTATAAAAAAAATACAAGATATGCAAAACAAAGGAGATTATTTTCAAAAAGATGTGAAAAAATATAACACTGGAGATATCATAAAGCTATGTAATAAAGAATACATCCTAAATATTGTTGAAGTTAAGGAAATGCAAACATTAGGAGTTTTATCTGGAAATATAATTACAATTACTATTTCAAATAGTTTAAATGAAATTAAAAAAAATGAAATTATTTCAAAATATATAAACAAATTAATTGCAGAAGATAATATTTCCTGGATTACTAATAAAATAAATATATTAAATCAAACATATTTTAATCAAAAAATAAACAAAATACATTTAAAAAATAATACATCTAATTGGGGTAGCTGTTCCATTACAGGTAATATCAATATATCTACAAGATTGTTACAAGCAAAAGAAGAAGTAATTAATTATGTTTGCATACATGAACTAGCACATCTTATAGAACACAATCATTCAGAAAAGTTTTGGCAAATAGTACATAATGCTATGCCAGATTATAAAGAACAAATTAAATGGTTAAAAGAAAATAATAATAATTTTAGTTTTTAAAAAAAATGCCTCGAGAGAGATTTGAACTCTCGATCTCTTGATTATGAGTCAAGCGCTTTAGGCCGCTAAGCTACCGAGGCAATATGTAATTTAGAAAAGTTTTATTTATAAAAAGAATGCTTTTATTATTTTTCAGATACACCCTTTATAAAAAGACTATTTTTCTGATAATCCACCATAAAAATTGTATCTGCCAAACCAATAAATACACCTGTTTCTAAAACTCCTGGAATGTTTCTTACAGAATACTCAAAATCATCTAATGTAATGTTCTTATCTAATGTAATTCTTGCAAGATAATGCCCTGTTTCTGTTTTTATATAATTTCCATATGTGTCTAATACAATTCTTGCTACACCATAACTTTGCAAATTAATTATTGTTCTTTGCCATGCAAAGGTGCTAATTTCTACACACACATCATTACTTAATTCATTAACAACATTATCTTTATCAACTACAACAACTAAATTTAAAGCAGACTGTGCAATCATTTTATCTCTAATGAATGAAGTTGTTTTTCTTTTAATAAAATTATTATATTGATCAATTTCATCAATATACATTATAGCCAAATCAATTTCTCTATCACTTAATGAAATTGTTTTTTGATTTAAATTAAGAAAATGCGCGGCTTGAGAGGCATTAACAGGTATAAATGAAACATTTAGGTTATATTTAGAGATCATATTTACTAATTCTGTAATAAATTTATCATTATCTTCAAAAGATGCAATAGAAATGATATAATCATTTTTTACAAATTTAAAAAATTCATTTGCTATTTTTTTTATATCCATGTTTTACCTTATTTAAATATTAATAGCTATTAACAAATAATAAAATTCAATTAATTTAAAAAGGTATTTATATAGAAAAAAAATAAAAAAAAATTATAATTGTGGAGCATAGTTTGGAGCATCTTTTGTTATATATAATTTATGTGGATGGGACTCAGATAAGCCTGCAGGAGATATTCTGTGGAAAGTTGCTTTTTCTTGTAATTCTTTAATTGTTTTTGAACCAGTATACCCCATTCCATATCTTAATCCACCAATATATTGAAACAAAATATCTTTTACAGGACCTTTATATGGAATTTGCCCTTCAACACCTTCAGGAACTGCTTTAACTTCTTCTTCATTCATTATAAATCTTAATTTAGCAGTTCTATTTTTTTGTATTGCACCTAATGAATCCATACCTCTATATGTTTTCCATAATCTACCTTCAAAAAAAAATGTATCTCCAGGAGTTTCCTTTGTACCTGCCAAAATATTTCCAACCATTATTGAATTTGCACCTGCACCAATTGCAATTGGAAGATCTCCAGAATATTTTATACCACCATCTGCACATATTGGCACATTATATTTTGCTGCAACCTGTGCACAATTAAAAATAGCAGTTACTTGTGGGCAGCCCACACCTGCAACAATTCTTGTTGTGCATGCAGAACCTGGGCCTTGCCCTACTTTTATGCCATCTGCACCTGCTTCTATTAAACGTTTTGCAGATGATGCTTCGGTTATGTTTCCTACAACAACATCTATTTTATACTTTTTTTTTATTTGCTTTAATGTATCAATTACTATTTTAGAATCAGCATGAGCTGTATCCATAACAACAACATCAACTTCTTCTTTCATTAACAAGTCTAATCTTTCAAAAGCATCATTTAATACACCTATTGCAGCACCAACAATTAATCTCCCTTTTTTGTCTAAATTGTACATTGTTGAAAAATCAGAAAGTATTCTTTTAACATCATTATATAAGTACATGCCACATAATTTCCTTTGTTCATCAACAATAGGCAATACTTTTTGTTTATTTTTTTGCATAATATCATAAACAGATTGTAATGAAATTCCTTTTTTTGCAGTAACAACATTTTTAGTCATAACATTTTTAACCAATAAAGAATAATCATTGCAAAATTCAAAATTTTCTTTATATAACATACCTTCTAATTTATTATCTCTAGATAACACAGGGAATGTGTGGAAAAAAAAATTATTTTCTTTTCTCTTTTTAAAAACAGAATCCATTGTTTCATCTTCATATACACAGACAGGCTCAGGAATATATGCTGCATGATAGGCTTTTACCTTTGCCACTTGTTCTGCTTGCTCTTTTGGAGAAAGATTTCTATGAATAATCCCAATTCCCCCCATCTTTGCCATTTCAATTGCCATTTCATACTCTGTTACACTATCCATTGCAGCACTTACAATAGGCATTTTTAAAGAAACATGCTTAGAAAATTTAGTATCTAAACAAACATCTACTGGGCGAACATCAGTATATTTTGTTTTTAATCTAACATCATCAAAGGTTAATGCTAAACCTATTTTTTCCATATTTTTAAAAAAATTTATTTTTTCTTTATTTATCATATTTTCACATCCAATTTTCAGGTAATTTTATAAACAATCTCCCGTTATAACAAGCAACAAAATATTTTAAATTATATTGGTAACATTTAAAATAAACAAAATTTAAAAACAAATTGGGTTATAAAATATAATGGCAATGATGATAATGAACACCTGCTGATTAAATTAAATGATGATAGATGGGCGGGCTGAGCCAATCATAGTTTTCTATTTTTTAGTTATAGCTTTATATTATTTTTAATGTAGTTTTCCATTTATTCAAAATACTAAAAAAAATTCATTAAATTATTTTTAATTAAAAAAAACAAATATAAAACAAATTAAACAAAAGAATACAGATTTTTTCTTTTTTCTACAATTAAACATTCCTCTTTTAAAAATTCAAGAATTATTTTTATAAGATCAGGAGACAACTGTAGTTTAGAAGATATCTCTTCTAAAGAAAAAGGGTCTTGTTTATAATTTAAAATTTTTGGTTTAATTTTATTATATAAATTACTATTAATCATATAATAATTATTGTCAAAAGATTTTAAACCAATAATCTCTCCTGATTTAAATTCTTGAACATATTTTTGGGAAAATATATTTGCAATATTTGAATTATCTAAAATAATATAATTTTGTTTATCAAAAAGATAATACACTTTATCAATAGATTCAGATTTGCCAACAACATCTTGTTGTAAAACAACATTAGAATTAGGTATTGCCACCTCAACTTGCTGAGGAGCATACACTTTTAAATCACTATTTTGTTTTTTTTGTTCATAATCTTCATTTACTTTATATATTTTCTTTTTGTATTTATCAGATAATTTAAACAAAACAATTTCTTTAGAGGCAAGCATTTCTTTAAAAATGTTTAAATCATCAACGTTTAATAGTTTTTCAAATTTTCCTTCTATCTTCTGAGACAATGGTAGTTTTTTATCAGTTAATAATTCAATTATTTTTTGTTTAATTTCTTGATGTCCAACATTTGCTGTATCTATATTTTGAGGGTGTTGTAAAGAAGAGGATAAAACAAAACATAAAACATCTTTATTAATTTGATTTATCTGTAATTCATTATTCAAAAAACCATCAATTAGTTTAGATTCAGACGTGTCTTTTAAATTTATAAAATAGGTTTTATTCTTTTTTACAATCTTCATACAAATCACTACTTAAATTCAACGGCATATTCTTCAATTTCTTCAAAAGAAGCAGAACACCCTCTAAATTTTAAACTATACATTGCAGATCTTAAAAATTCTCTATTTCTAAACTCAGGAGGAACCATATTCTGTTCAAATGCATAACCTAACAAATCAACAGATCTAACCACCTCTACATTTCCAATAATTTCTCTAAATTTTAAATATTTCTCTTGATCAAATCGTATTGTTTCAGCATTATATTTTTTCTTAAGGATATCTAAAAGGCCATGTGGCTGTTCAATAATCATTCTTGCAGTTCTTTCATCAACAGCAAAATAATTTGCTTCAGACACACCTAATAATGCAAGAGATTGTGCTTCACCTGCTTGAATTATTGTTAATGGATTTTTTTTAACATAAAACATATTATTTGTTAAATTTAAAATTTGCTCTGTTGTTTTTTGTAATTCATCGTCATTTTCATAAACCTCAAAAACATTTATGTCGATAAGTTGTGAGACCCTTAATGCACTTAAAGAATACTTTAAATTTTTTTTAACATTATCAACACATTCTCCTTTCACATTTCGAGTAATAATAAATTGCCCTAATTTTTCTTTAAGTGGTTGGAATAAAGGTAAAAAACAAGTTTCTGAAAAACTAATAATTACCCCTGCATCAAAAACTATTTTCATAAATATTCACTTTTAGACATTACCTTTAACAAATGGACTCTTTCTTTTATTGTTTTAAATGGTTTATCCTCATCAGGCATTTTAGTATTCCCTACAAATGACATTAACTGTTCTCTATTTGTAGAAAACAAAGAACAAGCTTGTTCACTAGACAACCCATATGCATATGCGGTAGATGCTAATTTTGTTCGTGCACTTTGAACAATACTTTCTACAAAATGACCTAATTGTTTATCTACATATTCTATTTTTGATTGTGCATTTTTAATTGTGTCTCTGTATTTATTTAAATCAAATTCATATTTTGTTAAATTATTTAAATCATACAGAATTTCATCTTGTGTATCTTTCCAAACATTAGTTGTAAAAATATGTTGTTTAAAAAACATTTTTCTAAAACAATAAGTCACAACTGCCAATTCTGCAAAATCCAGATCATTATTTACAATTGCATCTTCAATAATTTTTTTTTCTAAAGAATGCAACTGCTCTGCATCTTTTTTACGCACATACTGAACAACTTTAACCAATGTTTCTTTTAAATTGTCTATTTTTTTAAAATCTTTAAGTATATTATCATCAATCATTATTATCAACAATAAATTATGAAACAAAAGTTATTTATATGTTATATATATATAATAATATAGAAAAAAGCAAATAGATAAAAATGAGCATATATAAAGAAAATAAAATAAAAACATTTTTTATAGAAAACAAAAAACCAATTATTATTTGGGCAACAATTATATGTATACTTATAATTATAGTAATAATAGTCACATCTATAAATCCAGAACAATTATTTAAAAAAAACAACATTTCTGTAAAATATACAGAAAATCCATTAAATATTAAAAAAGATACATTTACTTCTATGCTAGTTACAATAAAAAATGATAGTGGGAAAGACACAGAAAATATTATTGTAAAAATACAAGATATTGAACCAAATAATTTTTTAATATTTTGTGAAAATAGTTTAGATGAAAACACTAACATTATCTTAATTCAAAATATTGCAAAAGACAACAAAAGAACAATAAAATGTGATATAAGATCAATTGATCCAGATACCCTTTTAGAAGGAACATATAGTTTTGATATATTTTATAAATTAGATGGAAATGTTTATACAAAAAGAACAACATTAGATGTTATAAAAAAATGAAGAAGGGAAAAAATGTTTGAAAGCATATACAAAGGTTGGAATTTTTTTTCTAAAAAAATAATTTTATTATGGGGTATAATTATTAGTGGGTTAATCTGGTTTACTACTGCATTTTTTCAAGAGAATATAACAAACTTTATACAAGATGTAGGTTCTAAAGGAATAATTACACCAATAATAACCTATATTCCTTATTTATTTTCAGAATATGGCTGGAAATTTGTTGGAATTTTAGGTATTTTATTTTTAATTGGATTTTTAGTGAATTGGTTAGCATTCACAATAGCATTAGGGCAAGGAAACAACAAATCTCAAAAAAATACAAATACTGTTTTTAGAAGTATACCAAAAATTATGGCATATACATTTTTAACATTTATAATTACAAGTGTGTTTGGATTTCTTGGTTTATTATTACTTTCATGGGCAAGTATTGTGTCATTTATTCTTTTAATAATATTAATGATATTTTGGATCGCTGTATTACTTGTAATCATATTTGGAATTATATGTATGGGATTGAATAATACAACAATAAAGGAAGGATTAAATGATGCATGGACATTTATAAAAAATAAATTTTGGTTATCTGTTTTGTTTTTTATAATTTTCATTATAATACTATATATACTTTTTATAATATTAGACAGTATATTTTTTGCAATATTTGGATTTACAGAATTTGAGTATATAACATCAATTGTTTTAACAATATTAATTTTATTATATAGTACAAACACCATTGCATTCTTTACTAATAAACATTTAAATAAGATATCTGCCAACAAAGCAGTAAAACACAAATAAATTTTTTAATAAAAAAAAAGAAATAGAGAAAAAATCTCTCTATTTACACAATTTACATAGTTCTGTATTTACCATTGAAGAATTGTTTTCACAATTGTTGTAATTGTCAGATAAATTTATCCAAAAATCACTTTCGCAAAAGTCTTCAATAGTAAGATAATCTGATTTGTTTTTACCTATACAATCTACAGAACAATTACATGGATTTTCATTTTCACCACAAATTCCATCTCCACACTTTATACAAGTACCAATAGGGCTTCCTGATAATAATCCTGTATTGTAACAATTGTCTTCAATAGAAATCCTAGTATCCATTCCGCTCTCCCATTCAGTTAAACCATCACAACATGAAGATGGATATTTATTGGTATAAACTGCAGAATAATTTTCTCCTTCTTTTGCACATAATTTTACATTGAATGATATATCTGTGATCTCTAACAAACTAGAAGAAGACAAATCATTTAATTTTATTCCGTTTTCAGAAATTGTGTATAAAACATTGTTTATGAAAAGAGATCTTTTGATATCATATTCATTTGTTGCATAATAATAACCCATCTTTAAAAAATCATCAGGAGAATGATGTGTGATTCTTCCTTTTAATTTAAAACCATTTTTTAAATCAAGGTTATATACATATACACCTTGGAATGTATAATCTCCATAAGATCCTTCTGGTTGATTAGATTGAATCTCTGCAAGAGTAATTGGAATAACTAAAAGATTTTTTTCTTTATCAAACAAAAAGGCTTTATGCTCTTGTGCTGCTAAAGATTCTGTACCTCTGTCTCCAATAACTACTTTATACATTTCTATAGGATGTTCAACATCACTTACATCAAACAAAGAAAGTTTTACACCCATAATTGCTGATGGTGGTAAAAATCCTTCTTCAGAAGATGGTAATGATGCAGAATCTTTTGCAAGAATATCTTCATTTACATCTTTTCCAATACCAATTAGATGGGTTTCATCATATGGATGTAAATAATCAGACCACCCTGGAATTTTTAATTTTCCTAGAATATGTGGATCTACTGGATTAGATAAATCAATAACAAACAATGGATCCATACGCTTAAAGGTTACAACATATCCTCTTTTTCCCATAAATCTTACAGAATATATTTTTTCACCAGGAGCAATATCTTCTAGTTTACCAATTGTTTGCATATCTTTGTTTAAAATATATAAATTATTATTTGAAAAAGATTTCTGTGTTACATTATCATAACCTTCAACTGTTGTTGCTATTCTGAAATTTTCTTGATATTCATCCATAGAAAATTGATTTAAAACAGTTCCTTTTACCTTTCCAACATTTAAATAATTTATTTCACCATCATCAAAAGAAAATTTAGTAACAACGGTATTTGCTACAGTTTCCTCTGGTGGTTGGCCTTGTTGCCATCTTGGCCAAACGGATTGTGCAATATATAAATTATTTAAAGAGGCATAAACATTTTGTCCATTTCCAAGAATAACTTTTTTGTGTATGTCTTTATTTGAATCACTTAAAGAAATTGATGCAACTGTTATAAAATTAGAAAATGGTGATGATGGAATATAGCCAATATCTGTACATTTTGTAATTGGGACTAAATCATTCTGTGTAAGTTCTGTATCTTGTTTTAAATCACCAAACAATGGAACAATATCTCCACAACTTGTATCTGCCTTAAGTGGATATGCCCAATACTGTGGATAGGAATTTATTACAAAATATGCATAATTTTCAACCTTTCTTGAAGTCACATAATCCCCTTCAAAAAATAGTTTTCTTAATAACTTAGGATTAGATTTATCTTGTGTATCATATAATCTTACAGACATAAAATTACGATATGTTGGATGATAATATGATGGCATTATTTTAAATGATTCCTCTTGTTGATCTACTGGTTTTCCAATATCATCAGTATCTTCGGGATATTTATATTCAAAAGAAATATTTCCAAAAACCAATAATCTATCGTTATCAATAAATATTTCTTGTGGGGTAAAATTTGGAATATCAAGCATACTAACAACTTTTGCATCTTTTGTTGGATATGCTTTTACAATATATATTTTGTTATTAGAAACAACATATATATATTCGCCATCTGTTTTCACAATATCTGCTTCATCAACACCTTCAACTTGTACATTAGTTTGAGAATAATCTACATTTGAAGAAATACTATCACTTGTGGCACTTGCTGACTGACTAACAGAGATATTTTTAAGGGTTTCAACCCCGCCAATTCCTGCACGATATGTAAGATAAGATGCAGAATTACTTGAATTTAAAAATTCAATAAATTCTTGATCAGATTTAAAATTTTGTAGGTTATCATTTTCTGTAAGGTTCATATCAATTATATTTTCACCATTTTGTAATGATGAAGTTTCTGAAACAACTAACAAAATTGCAATTGCACCTAAAACTAATAAAAGAACAATTACAAGAATTATTCCAGAATTTACTTTTTTATTATTTTTTTCCATAATAAATTTCTCCTCTTTTTTTTCTTTTTTTTAAATAAATTATTAATAAAATTAGGGTTATTAAAATTAAAATAAACAAAATAACCCAATAAATATTATTTTGAACAAACAAAAACAAATTAAAAGATGTTTCTGGTGAAACCGATTCTGTAGACAATGTTTTCATAGATCCGTCACTTACATAAGATTGACTTGTTGCCATTAATGGACTTGAAGATTGTGAAGGGATATCCCTTTGATTTAGTGGTTGAGAAATGGATTGAAACTCATCAGTTACTGCAAAGGAATTTAATAAAAAAAACAAAGCAAAGCCAGCTGTTGCAATTAATGAAATTAAAAATGCAAAATAAACTTTCATTTCTTGTGGTTTTATTAATTTTTTTCCTTCATTTGTTAAACTATAATATTTCCATTTTCTATTTGTTTCTTCTTTTTTTACAAGATCAGATTTTAATAAAAGATCTAAATGTTCTTTAACTGTTGAATTACTTAGCTTTAATTTTTTAGAAATATCCGATAATGTCATATTTTTTTCTGACAATAATTTCAATATATTGTATCTTGTATCTGAAGTAATTGCTTTTAAAGTACTTTTATTAATTAAAACCTTTTCTTCCATATACAATAATTAAAAACCAATATCTATTTAAACAAATATTAGATGTTTCGGTAGTTCCCGAAACATTATAATTTTAACAAAAAATCAGTTTTACCATCTTTTCTGTTTGTATAAAATTGTTTTGCATGTTCAACAATTAATGCATGAAATTCTTGATATAGTTTATAATCTTTTGGAAGATTATCTTGAAATAGTTTTTGAATATCTTCATATTTTTGTTTTTTAGAAATTATTTTAAGATTATATAAAATTCTTTTTGTATAACTATCAATAACAAAAAAAGGTTGTTTATAAGCATACAAAAGAATAGAATCACAGGTTTCTGGGCCTACACCTTTTATATTTAAAAGTTCTTCTCTTTTAGGAATTTTTCCATTTAAAGAATGTTGATAACAACAAAGCTTCTAAAGTTATATT
>DAOPNM010000009.1:0-18465 GCA_035357435.1 archaeon
GTGAAAAAATGGAAAAAAAAGAAAAAAAAGAAAATGAGCAACCAACAGAAAAGCAAACAAAAAGTGTTGGCCCACAAAAAGTGAGTGGAAGAGGTACTTCTTCTAGAAAAGCTCCATCTAATTTAGATATTTCTAAGTTTGGTTCAGATTTTAAAAATATTGTAAGAATTGCAAATACAGATATTCCTGGGTTTATGAGAATAGGACATGGTTTAACATTAATTTATGGTATTTCAAACAGAGGTGGGAATATTATTGAAAATATTTTAGAAAACAAAATTAATAGAAAAGTAGAAAGAATAGGGCAATTAAAAGATAATGAAGTTGTTGAATTAGAAGAAATTGTAACACATTTGGACAAATATGTACCTGAATGGGTTTTAAATAAACCAAGACAAGTAGAAGATGGTTCTGCACATTTAATTACTGCTGATTTAAAACTTGCACAAAGAAAAGATATTCAAAGATTAGGTCAAACACGAAGTTATAAAGGTTTAAGGCATCAATGGGGTTTAACTGTCAGAGGACAAAAAACAAGATCAACTGGTAGAAAAGCATCTGTTGTTGGTGTTATTAAAGCAAAAGAAATGAAAGGTGGAGCATCAAAACCTAAAGAAAAATAGAATGTGAATAAATATGGGTAATCCAAAAAGACTTAGAAGAAGATATGATGTCCCAAGAAAAAGATGGGATAAAGAGCTTATTGATCGTGATAAAAAATTAATGGAAGAATATGGATTAGTAAGGAAAAAAGAAATTTGGAAAGCAGAATCTATTGTCCGTGGGTTTAGAAAAAGAGCAAGACAAATATTAGCAGGTAATATTGAAGATTTAGAAACAAGGAAACAAGAACTTTTAAATAAATTAATTTCCATAGGTATACTTACAAAAGATAATAAATTAGAAGATGTCCTTAAATTACAAGTTACGGATTATTTAGATAGAAGATTACAAACTGTTGTTTATAGAAAAGGTTTTGCATTAACCCCAAAACAAGCACGTCAATTAATAACACATGGACATATATTAGTTAATGGACGGAAAAGAACAATTCCTGGTTCTATTGTAAAAATAACTGATGAAGTTGTATATTCAAACAATAAAATAAAAGAAGTTATAGAAAAATCCATAGAAGCAAAAGGAAAACCATATTATAAAAATAAAGAAAAAAAAGGACTTTCTAATCAAGAAAGTAAACAATCAGAATTAAATGATAAGGATTTAGAAATAAAAGAAAAACCGAAAAAAGTTGATGAGGTTTTAGATAAAATTTAATTGGTGTTAATTTATGGCAACTGAAATAAAAAAAGGAATTGTACACATCTATTCTACAAGAAATAATACAAATGTTGTATTAACGGATGAAACAGGAGCAGAGATAATTGCAAAAGCATCTGGTGGTCAATTAACAAAAGCACAACATAAGGAAGGATCACCATATATTGCAATGAAAGTTGCAGAGATTATTTGTGATAAAGCAAAAGAAAAAGGCATTACAGATGTTTATGTTAAAATAAGAGCACCAGGTGGAAATACATATAATAATCCAGGGCAAGGTGCAGAACCTGCTCTTAAAACATTAACAAGGCATGGTTTAAGAGTAATAAATATTCAAAATGTGACACCTGTGCCACATGATGGTTGTAGAAGAAAAAAAAGATATAGAAAAAGGAAAATATGAGGTGTTTAATTAGTGACCCCTAAAATAAAATTTTTAGATGTTGATGGTAAAGTTTATAGATTTCAAATAGATGGCATTACACCTACATATTTAAATGCAATTAGACGAATAATTACTTATGGATTACCTATATATGCTATAGATGATATTGATTTTTATGAAAACGATTCAGTTACTGTTGATGAAATGTTAGCAAATAGAATTGGACTTTGTCCTATCATTACACCATTAGCAAGTTCTGGAAAGAAAGTTACTTTTAATTTAGATAAAACAGGCCCTTGTACTGTTTATTCCAAAGATTTAGTTTCTTTAGATCCAGAAATTAAATGTGTTTATGATACAATCCCATTAACAAAATTAAAAGAAGGAGAAAAATTAAAATTAGATGCATTTGCAACACTAGGGACAGGTGCAACACATACAAAATATTCTCCTGCAATTGTTTCATATATTCAATTACAAGATTTAGAGGTTTTAAACAATAAAGTTGCAACAGAATATATTAAAGAGCATCAACCACCAGAAAATTGTATACAGATAGTTTCAGGAAAACCAGTTTTGAAATCTAGTGTTGTTTCAGGAGCATGTGCAGTATATATTGAGCAATCACAAAATAGTTTAAAACTTATTGATACAGATAATTATATATTAAACATAGAATTAATTGGCCAAATTTCCATACAAGATTTATTAGAGTTATTCATAAGAACCTTGAAAGAATATGTGTCTGTATTAAAAAAAAAAATAAAATGATTGCAGGGGTTCCCGAGCGGCCAAAGGGGCAGGACTTAAGATCCTGTGCTTAGTGCTTCGTAGGTTCGAATCCTACCCCCTGCATTTTTTAAATGCAGGAATTAAAAAAAAATAAAAAACGATAAAAAATGACAATAAAAAAAGTTAGAGAAAAAAGTTTAGATAAACAAAAATTAATTTCAGATTTATATAATGCCACAAAAATAAAGAAAAAGGACATTTATAAAAGAATTGCAGAAATTTTAGAAACTGCACGAAGAAAAAATGTTTCTGTAAATCTAAATAAATTACAAAAATTAGATGTTGTAAAAGATGGGGCAATTGTTGTTGTTCCTGGGAAAGTTTTAAGTACAGGAAATTTAAATAAAAAAATAATTGTTTATGCATTAAATTATTCTAAATTAGCAAAAGAAAAACTTGGTGCAAATGCAAAATCATTAAATAATTTTTTAAATGATAAAATTGATTATACCAAAACAATAATAATTAAATGAGGTTTTAATAGATGAAAGTAATAGATGCTAAAAATCAAATATTAGGAAGATTTTGTTCTAATATTGCCACAACATTAACAAAGTCAAGGGATAAAATAATTATTGTAAATGCAAGATATGTAATAATTAGTGGTAACAAAAATGATATATTTGAGAAATATGATGAAAGAGCAGAAAGAAAAAGTAAAGGGAACCCTCAAAGAAATCCAAAATATCCAAGATATCCTGATGCAATTGTAAAAAAAACTATTAGAAGGATGTTACCAAAAGGTCCAAAAGGAGACGAGGCAATCAAAAGATTAAAAGTGTATATTGATGTTCCAGAAGAATATAAAAAAGAAATTTCGGAATCACCTAATTTTTCTAAAGAAATTAAAGGTATAACTTTAGAAGAATTGTCTAAACATTTGGGTGCAAATTTAAAATAAAAATGTGAAATATTATGGTAAAAGTATATAATGCACAAGCTTCAAGAAAAAATGCAAAAGCAAGAATAACTGTTAAACCAGGAACAGGAGTTATAAGAATTAATAATTATTTATTAGAAGCATTTACAAGCTCAAGCCCTTATAAAAAAGAGTTAGTATTAGAGCCTGCACATCTTATTCCTGAGGAATTTAATAAATTTGATTATGATATTATTGTAAATGGTGGAGGTATAATGGCTCAATTGCAAGCTGCAAGGAGTGCTATTGCAAAAGGTCTTTTGAAAGCAAACCATAATAAAAAATCAATTAAAGATAAATTTTTAGAATATGATAAACACCTCTTAGTTGATGATGTAAGAAGACAAGAACCTAAAAAGCAATTAGGTAGAGGTGCAAGGAAGAAAAAGCAAAAATCTAAAAGGTGAAATAGATATGATTGTACCTGTAAGATGTTTTTCTTGTGGTCAAGTTATTGGTGACAAATATGATGAATACAAAAGACTTGTAGAGCAAGAAGGAAAAACAAAAGATGAAGCATTAAATATTCTAGGTGTGAAAAAATATTGTTGTAGAAGAATGTTTTTAACACAAGTAGATTTAATTGATGATGTTATGAAATATAAATGAGTGAAAATTATGAATTCAAAGCAAGAAAATTTTTTTTCTGAAAAACCAGATGTAGAAAAAAAACAAGATCAAAAAACAATTGTTGATATTGATATGTATTTAAAATATGGTGCACATATCGGTACAAAATATAAAAATGGACATATGAAAAGATTTATTTTTAAAGCAAGACCAGATAAGTTGAATGTAATGGATGTTCAATTAGTTGATTCAAGAATTAAAATAGCAATAGATTTTATTTTTAAATATAAACCAGAAGATGTTGTTTTTATTTCTAGAAAGAGATATGCTTTGCCAGGAATGAAGTTTTTAGAAAAAAATTTTAATTATAAAATTTTAGTAGATAGATTTATTCCAGGAACGTTTACAAATCCAAATTCGGAACATTTTATTGAACCAAAATTAGTATTTATTGCAGACCCAAACGTTGATAGGCAAGCAGTAGAAGAAGCAACTAAAGCAAGAATACCAATTGTGGCATTAGCTACTACATCTAGTAATACAAGAAATATAGATTTGATTATTCCTTTTAATAATAAAGGTAAAAAATCAGTTGCATTATTTTTTTGGATATTAAATAGAGAGTTGTTATTAAAAAACGGTTTCCTTAAATCTCCAGATGATTATAAACACAAATTAGATGATTTTGTTTATGAAACTGCATCTGATGAAAGGACTGATGTGTATGAAAAAGACCAAACAAGAAGAAAGTTTATAAAATCCCAAAAAGATGATCAAAGAAAAACAAAGCGACATTCAAGGCAATCTACACAGCAACCAAGGGTATTCCATAACACAACAACCTATAGATGATTAATATAAAATTAGATTTGTGAAGGATAAATATATTCAAATACTAATTTTGTTAATCCTTCATTTTTTTTTAGTTTAAACATTTAAAATAAGTTGTTGTTGAATTGCTATTGAATAAATATATATTTAAATGTTTTGTTCTTCCATTATATTGTTTTTAAAGAAAAATTAATTAATTGAAGTGATTATATGAAAGATGTATCTCTTTTAAATATTTTAAAGGAATTAGATCTTACAGAATATGAAGCAAAAGCATTGATTACTCTTTTTAAATTTTCAGAAGCAGACGCCCCTACAATAAGTAGGAATTCAGAAATTCCAAAAACAAGAATTTATGATGTTTTGGGAAAATTAAAAGAGAAAGGCCTTGTATTAGAGGTTTATGCAAAACCTAAAACATATAAAGTGATTAATCCAAATGATATTTTTAAAAATCTATTAGAAGCAAAAAATAAAGAATTTTCTGAACTTAATCAAAAAGTTCAAGATGTTTTATCAAAAAGGAATTGGAATACTCAAGTATTGAATACAAAAGAAAAAATATTACAAATTAATGCTTTAAAGGACTATAATAAATTTCTTGCACAAGAGTTTGCAACAGCACAAAAAGAAATATGTGGGTTTACACAATTAGATGAAAGAATTGATTCTTTTAAAGAGATTTTTAACAAAAATAATTTGTCAATAAAAATACTTACAAGACCAATGACAAAAGTATTTGATCTCCCAAAAACAGTAGAAGTTCAAGAATATGACCATTCCTTAGACACATTTATTTTAGATCGAAAAAAAGTAATTATGGCATTAAATGATTTATCTATACCAAAAAAAACATATCATTTAACAATACAAGAAAATAATCCTTCTTTGGCAAATGCACTGTTAATGCATTTTAATAGTTATTGGAAGAAATAGTTTTTTTAGATTATCTTGTTTTTTAAAAATAATGTTTAATAGAAGCATTGTTTTTTTAAATATTTTTATTAGATTATAAATAATTCTTTTTTTATACCTTTCTTTATATTGTTTATTAATGGCAAAGAAATCAATTTTAAAGCAGCTACCTATTTTTAAAAAAAACTGGTATACAGAGGTTTTTACAAAAGAATATTTTAAGAAGCACACTACTTTTTCATGTATGTTATTAGTAATTGGATTTTTAATAGTTTATTCTTTTATAATTTTATTGTTTAATTTCTCTTTGCAAACATTTATACAATTTATTTTAAAAGTTATTGCAGTTATATTATTATTAATAATTATAAAAACATTTATTGAGTCATAAGTATTGTATGAATAAAAAATTTTAGGTAAACAAATATGCAAAATAATAATTTTAGAGAAATAATTTTAGAAAATGCAATTAAACATAAAGGGAAAGCTGATTTAAAGTTTGTAATTAATAGTTTGTTAGCAAAAGATGCATCATTAAAAGAACAAATTAAAGAAATTTCTGATAGCATTAAACCAATAATTTCTGAAATAAATTCTTTATCTATTGATGAACAAAAAAAGCAAATGGAACAAATTAATCCAAATTTTTTTGAAAAAAAAGAAAAAGAAGAAAGAAATATTTTTGCATTTTTGAATATTAAATCAGGAGATAAAATAGTTACAGCTTTCCCACCATCTCCTGAAAAATATTATCATATAGGTCATGCCAAATCTATTTATTTGAATTATCTTTTAGCCAAACAATATAATGGTAAATTTTATTTAAGATTTGAAGATACAAACCCTATAAATGTTAAACCAGAATTTTATAAAATCATGTTAGAAGATATTTCTTGGTTGGGTGTTGAATGGGATGAACTTCAATATGCAAGTGATTATTTAGATTTATTTATTGAATATGCAGAAAAATTAATTAAAAATAATCAAGCATATATTTGTTTTTGTGATCCAGATACTTTAAAAAAAAATAGATTTCAAGGAATTCCTTGTAATTGTAGGAATCACACTCCAGAGCAGAATTTAAAATATTGGGAAGAAATGAAAACTAGTTATCCTCCAGAAAAAGCAAGTTTAAGATTAAAAATAGATATTCACCACAAGAATACAACAATGAGAGATCCAATTATTTTTAGAGTTATAGATGCATCACATCCAAGATTAGAAAAAAAATATAGAATATATCCAACTTATGATTTTCAAAATGCAATAATGGATGGTTATTTTGGAATTACACATAGATTTAGAACAAAAGAATTTGAATTAAGATCAGAACTTCATCATTATATTAGAAAACTTTTAGGTTTGTATGACACATACACTTATGAATTTGCAAGATTTAATTTAATTGGTATGGAATCTTCTGGAAGAAAAATTAGAGAAAAAGTTCAAAGTGGTGAATTAATTGGATGGGATGATCCTTCTTTACCAACATTAAGAGCATTGAAAAGAAGAGGGTTTTCACCAGAAGCCATTAAGCAACTTGTTATTGAATCTGGTATTTCTAAAGCTTCAGGAACTAAGTTAACCTGGGACACTTTATATAAATATAATAGGCGTGTATTAAATGATACTGCTAAAAGATTTTTTTTAATTAAAGAGCCTGTAGAAATCATAATTAAAAATGATCCTTGTAGAAACATTCAATTATCACTTCATCCAAAATTAGATTTAGGAAAAAGAAATTTTTCTTGTACAGGGAAATATTTAATAGAAAAATCAGATTTTGATAATTTTAAAAATGGAGATCTCATTAGGTTAATTGATAATCTTAATTTTATATGTGAAAATGGAGAATATATATATAAAAACCAAGAATATTTAGAATACAAAAATGCACAAGCTTCTTCAAAAGCGATAATTCATTTTTTACCAAATGATTCTTCTCAATTGGTAGATGTAACAATTTTAATGCCAGATAAACAATTAATAAAAGGTCTTGCAGAAAAAAATATAGAATTATTAAATATAGGTGATATTGTCCAATTTGAGAGATGGGCTTTTTGTAGATTGGATTCTATAGATGTTCAAAATAATAAAAAAATATATAATTTTTGGTTTACACATTTATAATGTTTAAAAAGAAAAAACATGATTTCTTGGACAGGGTGATTTAAATGATAAGATGGCTTACTGATAATATACTAAAATTTTCAAATAAAGGTCTTTTTTCTTCAAACTTTTATTATATAAAAGATCTTAATTTATTAATAGATACAGGTTTTTCACTAGATAGAGAAAAAATAATTAAAGAATTTGGAAAGGTTGTTGATTTCTCTAAAATAGATAAAGTTATTTTTACACATTTACATTTTGATCATATAGGTAACTATGATCTATATCCAAATGCAAAATTTTATGCACATAAAGAAGAAATTAATTCTTTAAAAAAAAATAAAATATTAACTATTTTAGATCCATTTTTAGCAGAAAAATTTGATATAAACATAAATGATGTTTCTAAATTGTCTTTGCCAAAAAATTATGAAATTATTCATACTCCTGGGCATACCATTGGTAGTATTTGTATCTATGATAACAAGAATCACATTCTTTTTACTGGTGACACATTGTTTTTTACAAGAAAGGGTAAAGCAGGTTTGCCAACATCAAAACCAGGGGCATTTCCTAATTCTTTAAAAAAATTATCTAAATTAAAATATTTGGCAGTTTGTCCAGGTCATGACATCTAATTAAAAATGAACAAAAAATGTTTGTAACTAAAAAAAAAGGTTTAAGTGAACAAGAAGCAAAAGATTTATTAATTAAGTTTGGCCCAAATACCATACAAGTAAAAAAAAAAGATAGTGCCCTTAAAATTCTTATTTCTCAATTTACACAAGTTTTAATTCTTATATTACTTGCATCTGCAATTATTTTATTTTTCCTTGGTGAATCCTTAGATGCATGGGTTATTTTAGCAATTGTTATTGTAAATGGTTTAATTGGTTTTTCTCAAGAATATAAAGCAAATAAAGCAGTAGATTTACTTAAACAAATGTTAGATACAAAAATAGTTGTTATAAGAGATGGTCAAGAAAAAGAAATTAATGTTAATGAGTTGGTTCCAGGCGATCTTGTTGTTTTATATGAAGGAAATATTGTTCCTGCGGATATAGAGATAATAGAGGCATATTCCTTAAAAGTTGATGAAGCTGCACTTACAGGAGAAAGTATGCCTGTAGAAAAAGATGCAAAAACAAAAAATATGGTTTTTTCTGGAACAACTATTGTTTCTGGTAAAGCTATGGGTATTGTTAAAAAAACAGGAAATAATACAGAATTTGCAAAAATTGTAAAACTTATAGGAAAAAAAGAAAAAGAAAAAAGTGTTTTAAATAAACAAATTGAGGTTTTGTCTAAAAATATTATTTTATTTTTAATTATAATTCTTGTATTTATTGTTATTTTAGGTCTTATAAAAGGGCAAAATCATTTACAATTATTTTTAATTGCTGTATCTCTTGCAGTTGCTGCTATTCCTGAAGGATTACCAATTGTAATTACATTAACATTGTCCACAGGTACACTTCTAATGGCAAAAAAAAATGCAATTGTTAGAAAGATGACTGCAATTGATTCATTAGGTGCAACAACAGTAATTTGTACTGATAAAACGGGAACATTAACATTAAATGAAATAACTGTTCAAAAAGTTTCTGTATTTTCAGAAACAAAAGAGATTGAGGGTGTTGGTTATTCTCCAGAACCACACATTAAAATAAATAATCCAGATATTTTAAAATTAATTGATATTGGAGAAAATTGTAATAATGCAATTGTAGAAAATGGAATCATTGGTGATCCATTAGAAATTGCATTAAAGGTTTTAGCTAAGAAATCAAATTATGTTAATGATTATAAACTTTTAAATGAAATTTCTTTTTCTTCTGAAAGAAAAATGATGTCTACAGTTCATGAGATTTCTGGTACATATGAACTATTTTCAAAAGGTGCTTTTGAAGAAATTATTAAACATTCAACAAAAATTTTGATTAATGGTAAAATACAACAATTGACACAAGAACATATTGATATATTTACAAAACTTCATGAAAAATATTCCAGAAATGCATTAAGAGTTTTGGCATTTGCATATAAACCACTAAAAGATATATCTAAAATTGATGAAAATAATCTTGTTTTTGTAGGTATTTGTGGAATGATAGATCCCCCAAGAACAGATGTAAAGAGTGCTCTAGAATCTGCACAAAAAGCAGGAATTAAAATAAAAATTATTACAGGAGATAATGCAATTACTGCTCAAGCTATTGCAAAGCAAGTTGGTTTCCCTTCCTATGTTTCTATTGATGCTAAAAAGTTAGATGCCTTAGATGATAAATCTGCAATAGAACTTATAAGAAAAACAGATATTTTTGCACGTGCAAATCCTGAGCATAAATATAGAATAGTTGACCTTCTTAAAAAAGATGGAGAGGTTGTTGCAGTTACTGGTGATGGAATAAATGATGCACCTGCTCTTAAACATGCAGATGTTGGAATTGCAATGGGAATTAAGGGAACACAAGCAACAAGAGAAGTTGCTGATGTTGTTCTTAAAGATGATAGTTTTTCTTCTATTGTTGTGGCTATAGAAGAAGGAAGAAGAATTTATGACAATATTGTGCTTTTTATAAAATATATGCTTGCTGCTAATTTTAGTGAGCTATTTGTTGTTGGATTGTTTATAATTTTTAATTTGCCTTTGCCTTTTTTAGCATTACAAATTTTGTGGTTAAATCTGATTACAGATTCATTACCTGCAATTGCATTAGGTATGCGACCTGCAATGTCTGGTATTATGCAAAAGAAACCTAGAGAGAAAAATGAAAATATCTTTAAACAAATTTATTTGTTTCTTATTATTGGAACAATTCTCCAAATAATTGGTGGGTTTGTTTTATTTAGTTATGGTATGCATATAGATTCTAATTTAGGAATAGACACATTTGATTTGTCAGAAAAATCATATGCAAGAACAATGTTGCTTTCTGCAGGTGTTTTATTTGAAATCTTTTTGGCAATTGCCTGTAATTCAGATGGGAAATATACATTTAAGTCATTGTTTTCAAATAAATGGTTAAATTATAGTGTATTATTGGTTCTTGGTTTACAATTGTTTGTAGTGTACACTCCATTTATGCAAACAATATTTAAATTAGCTCCACTTTCTTTTGGTAGTTGGGTGTATTGTTTAATATATGCCAGTTCTTCTTTTTTAGTATACCCTATAGTTAATGGTATACAAAAACTTTTAAAAAAATAAAAAATTGTTTTTAAATTAAAAGAAGTATGGTAAAAAATAAACCTGCAATTATACAATAATATGCAAATATTTTTAATTTTCCTTTTTCTAAAAGGTGCATAAATAATTTTATACCTAAATATCCTGTAATAAATGAAGAGATTATCCCTGCTAATAATATATTTGTTCCTATTCCTATATTTATTGCACTACCAAGTTCAATTACAGATGCACCTATCATTGTAGGTATCCCTAACAAAAAAGAAAATTCTGCTGCATCTTTTGGTTTTAATCCACATAACATTCCTGTTCCTATTGTACTACCTGATCTAGAAATTCCTGGCAATATTGCTACACTTTGTGCAATTCCAATTATTGCAGCATTTTTCGGATTTATTTTTTGATCATGTTTTTTATGATTTATTGCAATAAATAAAAAGATTCCATTTATTATTAATAAAATACACACAATTATTGGTGCACTAAAAACATTTTTAAAAAAGGCTTTAAAACTAAATCCAATTATTGCAGTTAATATTCCTGCAATTATAATATATAACATATAGTTAATAGAATCTTTTTCCCATTTAAAAAATCCTGATATTATTTCAATTATTTTTTTTCTAAAATAAATTATTAATGCAATGGTTGTACCAAGCATTATAACTATATCAAATTCAGCAGGTATTTGTAAATTTAAAAGAGTTTGTATAATAACAAGATGTCCTGAACTAGAAATAGGCAACCATTCTGTAAATCCTTGAATTGCACCAAGTAGTATTGCGTATAATATATTCATCTTTTTCTTATTTTGTTTTATAAACCATTTTTTAAAAAATAAAAAAATAGAAAGCCTCCAGGGGGATTTGAACCCCCGACCTCCAGTTTACAAGACTGATGCTCTGCCACTGAGCTATGGAGGCAATTCTGTTGTATGTAATTTATATTTAGAAACCTTTATATTTGTTTTTTCTACTCTCTTTTTATTGTTTTTGTAAAATAATTATTTGTGAGAAAACATGTTAATAGGAATAGTTGGTGCACCTAATAAAGGGAAAACAACATTTTTTAAAGCTTCTACAATGATGTTAGCAGAAGTTGCAAATTATCCATTTACAACAATTGAACCTAATAAAGGTGTTGGTTTTGTAAGAACACAATGTATTGATACTTTTTTTAATGTTCAGTGTAATCCAAGAACTGGTTTTTGTAAAAATCATATAAGATTTGTGCCTATAGATATAATAGATGTAGCAGGATTGGTTCCAGGAGCAAGTGAAGGGCGGGGTTTAGGAAATAAATTTTTAACAGATTTAAATCAAGCAGATGCATTAATCCAAGTAATTGATATTTCTGGGCTAACTGATGAAGAAGGAAAACCAGTAAAAGATAAATCCTATGATCCTGCATCTGAAATTAAATTTCTTCTTACAGAAATAGAAAAATGGTTATTTGGTATTTTTCAAAAAAACTTTAAAAAATTAGGAAGTGATCAAACACACAAGAAATTAAAGACAATTACTGTTTTATATGATTTTATGCATGCAACTTTAGGGACAAAAGAAGAAGATTTACATACTGTTTTAAAACAATTAAGTTTAGAAGAAAAAAATATTGTTGAATGGGCAGATGATGAATTAATGGAATTTACAAAAAAAATAAGAGAATTATCAAAGCCAATAATTATTGCTGCAAACAAAATTGATATTCCTGGTGCAAAAGAAAATTTGGAAAAAATAAAAACTGAGTTTCCTAATTTAAAAATAATTCCCTGTTCTGGAGAATGCGAATATGCTCTTAAATCTGCAGAAAAGGGGGGAATTATAGAATATCTTCCGGGTGATAATAAATTTAAACTTTTAAAAACAGATATTTCTGAAAAACAAAAAAATGCATTAGAGTTTATACAAAAAACTATTTTGGATGTTTATGGGAGTACTGGTGTACAAAATATATTAGATTTTGTTGTATTTGATATTTTAAAATATATTGCAGTTTATCCTGCGGGTACAAAAAAACTTGAAGACAAAGAAGGGCGTGTTCTTCCTGATTGTTTTTTAATGCCACCTGGTTCAACAGCTTTAGATTTTGCATATAAATTGCATAGTGATTTTGGGGATAATTTCATAAAAGCAATAGATGTTAAAACAAAGATGCTTTTAGGAAAAGACTATGTTTTGAAACACAATGATGCTATAGAGATTATTTCTGGAAAATAATTGATTTTCTAATATAATATTTTATAAATTATAATATTTAAATTAATTTTTTATTTAATCTTAAAAAAATTCAAGTAGTACGGTATTTCTTGGACACAAATAAATCATCCTCTTCTAATTTTTTAAATCTTTAAATAAGAAACATATATATTTGTTTCTATCCTAAATTAATATACAAATAAAATTTATAAAAAACGATTAATATGAAGATAAAAGATATAAAACCATTTCAAAAAAAAATAGATTTAATTGCGAAAGTTGTTAATAAAACAGAACCAAGAAAAGTTACTTCAAAAATAGACAATATAGAGCATACTGTTTGTGAGGCAGTTTTAGAAGATGAAACTGGTACAATTCTTTTGACATTATGGGATAATGTTATAGATTCCATTGATATTGGTAAGATTTATGTTTTTAGAAATCTTTATTCTTCTGAGTTTAAAAATGAAGTAAGATTAAATTTAGGAAGATTTGGCACTTTTGAAATAGCTAAATCTAATATGGAAATTTAATTTTATTTTTTTTAATAAAAATATATTTAAATATATATATTCTCTAAATTATTTAGAACTAACATCTTTATTTAGAACTAACATCTTATACCAAATGGGAGTTTAGCTCAGCATGGTAGAGCATCAGTCTTATACACTGACGGTCACAGGTTCGAATCCTGTAACTCCCATTTTAAAAAAGAAATATCATGATGTCAACACTTTTAATTTTTATTTTTTTAGCAAGCCTTTTTATAATTGGTTTTTTAGGAAATCAATTTTTTAAAAAAACAAAGATTTCTGATATTGTTTTTCTTATTTTAATAGGTTTTCTTTTAGGTCCCTGTTTAAAGATAATACCAGAAACTGGTTTAAATCTATTGAAAGAGTTTGCACCTTTTTTTGGAGCTTTAGCTTTGATTATTTTATTGTTTGAAGGTGGTTTACATCTTAATTTTTATAAAGTTATTAAAGAATTTGGAAGAGGATTTTCTTTTGCATTTCTTATTTTTGTTTTAACATCTTTATTAATAACTATATTTTTATTTTTTGTTTTTGATTTTCCTTTTTTCTATGGATTATTGATTGGAGTTATTTTAGCAGGGACATGTTCAGCAGTTGTAGTTCCTTTAATATCAAAATCAAAAGCCAATGCTAAAACAAAAATATTATTAACCTTAGAATCTGCAATTACAGATGTTCTTTGTGTAGTTGGTGCTCTTATAATTTTAGATATAATAATTGCAAAAACAACAACTGCTCAAGTAATTACACAAACTATTTTTGGAGCATTTGCTATTGCTGCAGTTATTGGAATATTGGGTGCAATAATCTGGTTACATATATTAAGAGATTTTCCTGGTACCCATGAATATAGTTATCTATTAACTTTATCAGTTTTATTTTTATTATATGCACTTACAGAATTTGCAAAAGGAAATGGTGCTTTTACAGCTTTAGTTTTTGGTATAATTATGGGTAATAGTAAAGAAATTTTAAGAATGTTAAGAACAAAAGAGTTTACTATTGATTATACATTTAGTAAATTCCAGGCAGAAATATCTTTGTTTGTAAAAACTTTCTTTTTTGTTTATCTTGGTTTAATTTTAGAATTAACATCTGTAACCTTTAAGGTTTTTGTAATAGCTATATGTATAGTTGTCCTTGCTGTTTTGGCTAGATGGGTTGTAAGTAAGATTGTTATAAAAAAAGAAGAATTAAAATATAATCAAAAATATATAATGTCTCTGCATGCAAGAGGTTTGGCAGCAGCAGTTTTAGCAACCTATCCATTGGCTTTGGGTATAATAAATGAATATACCTCAATTATATTACCATTAACCTTCTTAGTAATTATTATAACCAATATAAGTGCCACAATTTGGTTTTATAAAGCAGAGAAAACGGCTATTAAAAACCAGGATAATTCCAAAATTTCATCAAATAATAATTGTGCTTAATTTTTTATTTATTTTGATATATACTACTTATACAAATATGTGATTATTTATGCAAGAGCAAGCAATATGTTTTAAAGAAAATATGTTTTCCCCAAAAGCAGAAGAATATATTCAAAGTTATTGGAAAGAAAATGATGTTGTTTCTAGAGTAAGAAATAAACCTTCTGATAAAAATTATTATTTTATAGATGGCCCCCCTTATGCAACAGGGAAATTACATTTAGGTACAGCTATGAATAGAATGTTAAAAGATGTGATTATCCGTTATCATAGGCAAAAAGGATATAGAGTATTAGACATTCCTGGATTTGATACACATGGTGTCCCTACTGAAAGAATGGTTCAATTAAAATATAATTTGAAAACAAAAGAGGAAATAGAAAGTTTTGGAATAGATAATTTTATTAAAGAATGCCGACAGTTTGCAACTAAACATATTCAAGATATGTCTAATGAAATTTTTAATCTTGGACAATGGATGGATTGGGAGCACCCATATATTACATTAGATCCACAATATATGGAATCAGAATGGTGGACTTTTAAGAAAGCATATGAAAAAGGGTTATTGTATCATGGGAAATATCCAATACATGTTTGTCCAGAATGTGAAACCTCTCTTTCATTTAATGAAATAGAGCATGAAGATAGAAAAGATACTTCTATTTATGTAAAAATGCAATCTGTAGATGATCCACATCTTTATTATGTCATTTGGACAACAACCCCTTGGACATTGCCAGCAAATTTAGGGATAATGGTTAATCCAAGTTTTAAATATGTGGAAGTGATTGTTGGTCAAGACAAATATATTTTAGCAAAAGATTTAGTTGAGAGACTTACCAATTTTTTTGGTTGGAAAAATTATTCTTTGGGTAAAGAATATTTAGGAAAAGATTTAGAAGGAAAAAAATATAAACCTCTTTTAGAAGAATGGATTACTTTATCTCAAGAAGATAGACAAAAAAGTTATAAAATTCTTTTGTCTCCAAGATATGTTCATTTAGAAGATGGAACAGGTTTAGTCCATACAGCTCCTGGTCATGGTAAAGAAGATTATGAAGTTGGAAAAGAATATGGTTTGCCAATTTATTGTCCAGTTACCCTTAAAGGTACCTATGATGAAACTGTTCCAAAGTTTAGTGGTCAGAAAGTAAAACCATTAGATCCAATAATAATAGATTATTTACAAAAGAAAGGCGCAATTATTAAAGAAGAACCAATTGTTCATTCTTATCCAATTTGTTGGAGATGTAAATCTCCTTTATTGCAAGTTTCTTTGCCTCAATGGTTTTTAAGAATTGAACCTATGAAAGAAAGATTAATAGAATTAAATAATACACAAGTTTCTTGGTATCCATCCTGGGCAAAAGATAGATTTAATGATTGGTTAAATACAATTTCAGACTGGCCAATTTCAAGATCCAGATATTGGGGCACTCCAATACCTATATGGGTGGATGAAAAAGGAGAAATTTATGTTTTTGGTTCTTTAAAGGAACTTAAAGAAAAAGTTCCAGATTTAGATTTAAATATGGATTTTCATAAACCAGAAATTGATAAAATAACTTTTAAAACAAAAAATGGGGTTGCAAAAAGAATTCCAGATGTATTTGATGTTTGGTTTGATTCAGGTATTGCAAGTTGGGCAGGGATAGGTTATCCTCAATCTCAAGAGTTGTTTGATAAATATTGGCCAGCAGATATAACTATAGAAGGAAGTGATCAAATAAGAGGTTGGTGGAACTCTCAATTGATTTGTTCTGCAATTGTTTTTGATAAATCTCCTTATAAACATGTTTCTTTACATGGTTTGGTTTTAGATGAACATGGAAGTAAGTTGTCTAAATCTTTAGGAAACGATAGGCCATTAGATAAATGGATTTCAGATTATTCAAGAGATTATTTAAGATATTATTTTGCAAAAGAATATAATGGCGAAGACATTCGTTTAGATAGAAAAAAATTTAGTGATGTTAAAAGAATGTTTGATCTTTTAGAAAATATTTTTAATTTTTTAAAAATTTATACAGAGGATCCTGTTTTTTTAACATCTATTGATTTAGATAAACAAGATTTAAGATTAGAAGATAAATGGATTTTATCTAAGTTTTCGTTTATAGTAAATGAAGGATATAAAGCATATGAAAACACAGAGTTTTCTAAGGTTGTAAAGGATTTAGAAAAGTTTGTTTTAGAAGATCTAAGTAGAACATATATTAAACTTTTAAGAGATAGACAAAAACCAAATGATGTATTAAATTATATCTTTTCAAATCTTTTAGTTTATGTTTCTCCAATAATCCCTCATTTTACAGAGTATATTTATTTAAAATATACTAAAAAACCAGAAGATTCAATACATCTTTTGCCTATTCCAAATGTTTCAGAAGAATTATATTCTAAAGAGTTAGAAGACAATTTTGATTTAGTTTTAAGTATTGTTCAAACAGGTTTGTCTTTAAGGGAAGAAAACAAGTTTAGATTAAGATGGTTATTGCCTAGAATGGTTATTGAAATTTTAGATTCAAAAAGTTTAGAAGGGATAAAACCATTTAAGACTGTTTTAGAACAAATGTTGAATGTAAATGAAATTGTTATTTTAGGGACTCCTTTGAAAAATAATTTTGTATCAAAGGTAGTTTCTGAAAATGTAAAAGTGTATTTAGATAAAGATATTTCTAGTGAATATAAAGATATTTGGGAAAAAAGTGAATTAACAAGAATAATTCAAGATACAAGAAAGAAAAAGCAATTAAATCCAAAAGACAAAATAAAAATACAAATTGGTTGTTCTGATAATTCTTTTTTGGAAAAATACAAAACAGATATAGAGAATTCTACAAATTCTGTTTTAGAAATTGTAAATATCTCACAAATCCCAGGAAATAAACAAACATTGATTTCTAGAGATGTTTGCTTTTTGTTTTAATTTTTTTAATTATATTTTGTTTGTTTTTCCAAATATATAAATACATTTTTAAATATTATGCATTCTAATATTTGTTATATTAGAAATAATAAAAATAATTATTTAATGATGATTACTCATGGAAAAAAAGATTATTTTGTTTAGCACAATTATGTTTGTGGTTATTGTATTTTGTTCAATATTTGTAAATGCAGAAACATTAACTATTTCTGCTCCTATTAAAAAACATAATGTTCCAATGGTTATAAAAATAGCAGGATCTACTAACATAAATTCTACAAATTGGGATACAAGTTGTTCAAATGGGAATTGTTTTTTTGATATTAAATTTAGTGTTCCTGGTAATTCTAATATAAGACATATTTCTGTTC
>DAOPNM010000009.1:18565-21697 GCA_035357435.1 archaeon
GGAGATATACTTAGAGGTTCTTCCATTTATGAGCAAGTTGTTTTTGGTGGTTATTTGTCTGCATCTTTTGTAAATTCATTCCCAAATAATATAAATATTGCACAATTTGAAGGAGAGAAATGTGGTGATAGCTTTTGTGAGAAAGAGGAGTGTATTACCTGCCCTGAAGATTGTTCTGAATATGAATGTAGTCAACGCGGAAATGGAATTTGTCAACAGGATTTGGATGAATGTTCTAATTATCCTGCAGATTGTTCATTATTAGATTGTTGTGGAAATGGAGTGTGTGATACAAGTGCTGCTGGAGGAATAGAAGACGCATCTTCTTGTCCTCTTGATTGTAATAGTGACATGTTAATTGATCCTTCTAAAGATGGAGTGTGTGATAGTACTCATGGTGAAAATTGTGTAAACACTCCAAGAGATTGTGGATATTGTTTGGGTGAAGGAAGTATTTATACACCAATTGAGGCAAAGCCAGGAGAAGGAGATTCTACATTTAGTGATAATATTGATAATGATAATCATTCTATATTTACTTATAATCCATCAAATAATTTTGAATTGGCTGATCCTTCAACATGTCTTAAAGCAGAATTAGGAATGGCATTTATTCTTAATGATACAGATGACCAAAGCAAACATTTATGTGTTTGTGTTAAAAATGGGGATTATTATAATTGGGCCAAAACAAAATTAGAGATAGAATAACATCTATTTTTTTCCATTCTCTTTTTAAATTATTTCATTTATTATTTTAATATATAAAATAATTTTTATTATTTTTTTTAAAAAAACGTTTTCAAACAATGATTTTTATGTCTACAACTGAAAAGCAAAGATTAGATTTTCATAAAGAGATTTCTAAAAATAATTTTAAGACCTATCTTTTGTTTCTTTTGTTTTTTGCTTTAGTTTTTGGTTTAGCATACCTTTTGAAATTAATTTTTGCAGCTTCTGGTTTTGGTATTTTGTTTTTTGCAGGAATTATTGCAATTATATATGCATTAGTTGGTTATTATACAGGGGATAAAATTGTTTTAAGTGTAAGTAAAGCAAAACCAGCAGATCCAAAGAAATATTTATATCTTCATAATGTTGTAGAAGGTTTAGCTATTGCTGCAGGTGTTCCTAAACCAAAGGTATATATCATAAATGATCCATCTCCAAATGCTTTTGCAACTGGAAGAGATCCAAAACATTCATCTATTGCAGTAACAAGTGGTTTGTTAGAAACTTTAAATAGAGAAGAATTGGAAGGCGTAATTTCCCATGAAATGTCACATATTTTAAATAATGATATTAAAGTTATGACTATGGTTTCTGTGTTGTTTGGTATTGTTTCTATAATTGCTGATATTGGTTTTAGAGGAATTCTTTTTGGTGGTGGTGGGAATGATGATAATAAAGGAAATTTTTTATTAATGCTTATTGCACTTGCTCCATTGTTTGCAATGTTAATTCAAATGGCAATTTCTAGAAATAGAGAATATTTAGCAGATTCAACTGGTGCAAAATTAACAAGATATCCAAAAGGTTTAGCAGATGCTCTTCTTAAGATTTCAAAATATTCTCAACCTGTTAAAGTAGCAGATCAAGGTACTGCCCATTTATATATTTCTGATCCATTAAAAAAGGTGAGCTCTTGGTTTTCTACACATCCTCCTATTGAAGAAAGAGTAAAAAGATTACTTGCAATGTAATTTTTTATTTAAGCATTTTTTGGGATATCTATTGTGTTATATAAAAAATAAATGATCTCTTTTTATTTATATTCTTATACAATATTTGTTTATGGAAAATGATGATATTTTAAATATTGTTGATTCTATTTTATCTGCATATAAAAAAAACCAAACATTTATTTCTAAATTAAAAAAATTTAATTTTTTATCAATAATTAACCCCTATAATCCAGAAGAAAAAATAATTAATCCAGTTGCTCCAAATAGCAATCAAGATAATAAATTTGGTGCTGTAGATTCTGGGTTTGTAAATAAACAACTTAATTTAGCAAATATAATTATTATTAAAGAGGTAGGTGTAGTTTTTGAATATAATAACAATAAATTGAATAAAGCAATTTATTTTCCAAAAACATATAATCTTCCAAAACCTTATCTTAATTCTTCTCCTATGGAGTTAGAAGAAATTATGTGGGATACCTCTATTTTAAGGTTAAACAAAGAAATTAATTTAGGAATTGATATTTTAAAAAAGGAAAAAATTAATTTTCTTTTATTAGATGGTTCTATTATTCCCCAATATATTGCAAAACCCACTAAATCTTCTCCATTGGATCAAAAATATACAGAGTTAATTAATAAATTTGTTGATATTATTGAGATTTCTAAACAAAAAAAATGTTTTATTGTTGGTTGTATAGAAGACTCGAGAGCAAATAGATTTTTTTCTTTTCTTAAACAAGAGGTTCTTCTTAATAATGATTTTGATTTTGAATTATATGATCCTTTTGTGGTTTCTTCTTTGTTAGATGTAAATCAAAGAACATGTGTTTTTAAATATTCTAAAGATACCGATGCTCATCCAATTTTAAAAGATTTTCCTAAAGATATTAGAGATAATATTTATGTGTGTTATGTAAAACTTTCAAATTTTGATTACCCCCTTAGGTTAGAGTTTGTTTATTTTCCAGAGTTTGGTTTGTCTCTTTTAGATTTTACAAATGAAATTGTAAATAATATTGCAAGTATTTCATGTTTTAATAAAAAATATATTTATCCTGCACCATTAATTGAAGCAGATTTAAGAAGTAGATTAACATTAAACGACATTGACCAGATTATGACAAAAATTTTAGAAAAAACGAAATCTCTTGGTATAAGGTTGCCACGAAGAGAAAATAGGATTTTTTGAATATTATTTTGAATTGGTTTAAATAATTTATAATAAAAGAATAATGTTTAATTTCTTTTGTTTTTTTAATTAATAACATTTATATATTGTTTGTATCAAATAGTTGTGTTTATAATGTTTTTATAACATAATGATTATAAAACTAAACAAAAAATTTAAATGGGTTAAACATATTTTTAATAGGATGTATACATAATTTAAATTTAAATTTAGAAAAATAAACTAAACTGGCTGTTTTTTTTTAGAAATTTAAAT
>DAOPNM010000010.1:0-20704 GCA_035357435.1 archaeon
TTTGTTTTTATTTGATTTATTTGTTTTTTATTTATTTTTTTTTTTTTAATAATTATAAGAAATCCTGTATTTTTCCCATTTTTAGGGTAACTTTGGGTTATAATGTTTTTTATTTGATTAGTATAGTTTAAAGTAAGTAATATTTCAATACCTAGTTTTTCTGAAATATTTATTTTTTCTTGAATGGCATTATATGCAATAAATATTCCCCACAAGATTTGTTTAATATCATAAATATATGTGTTTGGTAAATATATAATTTCTTCTATATTTTTGTTTTTTGTTTTTATTGATTCTAATTGTTTGAGATAGTTTTTTATGTGTTCTATGTCTATACATCCATAGACGTTTGTAACAAATATTTTTTGTTTTTCATTTTTTAGGCTAGGTATTTCATAATTAGTTAATATTTCCATAATTAAAGAATAAATAAAAACCTTTAAAAATTAATTTAATTATTAGTTATATACAGAACATAAAAAACACATAATACAAAAAGGTGAAATAAATGGTTGAATGGAAACAAAAATCAAGAAGAAAAAAAAGTGGCGGTATAAATAATTCAATAAAGGCAAGTACAAAGAAATTAAGTGATAGAGGTGGAACTTTTTCAAAAACAACAATAGATACAAAAGATGAGAGATATAAATCCAAATCTGTTGGTGGGAATACTAAAATAAAATTAAGAAAGGCACAATCTGTTTTAATTTCTGATGGCCCAAAAACGTATAAAGGGAAAATCATTAATGTTATAGAGAATGTTGCAAATAAACATTTTGTAAGACAAAGGATTATTACAAAAGGTGCTGTTTTAACTGTTGATGTCAATGGTAAAGAAATGAAAGTCAAAGTAACTTCGAGACCAGGACAGTCAGGAAACATTTATGCAGTTCCTTATACACAAAAATAATTTTTAGTATTTATGAGATCTACAAAAAAGAATAAAAAAAAAGCATTTAAAATTAAGTTTAATAAAGATACATTAAAGAATGCTCTTTTGTTTCTTTTGTTTTTTTTTATTTTTTTTTTAATTATTTTTTTAGTTTTGTCTAAAACTGTTTTATATAAGTATATAAATTATTTTTTTGGGATTTCTTCTAATTTTTTATTAAACACAATTTTTTCTGTGCCTTCTGTTTTTTCTTTTGATACTGTTTCTGTTTTAACAATAAATTCTTTGTCTTATCCTGTTTACATTTCATTTTTGTGTACTGGTGTTTTGGAATTTTCTTTATTATCTGCAGCAATTCTTGCATCACATGGTTTTTCTTGGAAAAAAAGAGTTGTTGGTATTCTTATTGGGACAGGTGTTTTGATTTTTTTTAATATTTTAAGAATTTCTTTAACCGTTTTTTTAATAACTGAATTAAATTTAGAAGTTGCTAGTTTTTTTCATGGATTTTTGTTTAGACTTTTTTTAGTAATTATTGTTTTAGGCACTTATTATTTTTGGTTAAAAAAAATAAATTAATTTGTTGTTTTCTGTTTTTATATACTTATATGTAACCCAATTAATATAAAATCAATACCCCATGCAAGTGTTATTAACCCTAATATTGTTGTTAATACTTGTATAAACACTTTTGCTTTTGAAATTGTTTTCTGGATATATATAGATAGTAATAATAATCCAAATGTAATAAGTAACACGACCCCTATTGCAATTGCTGTTAGGAGTTTCCCATAATCCACAACAGAAATTATTGTTGCTGTTATTGCTGCTGGCCCACACAATAATGGTGTTGCAATTACCGTTGCAATTGCTGTCGTGGTGTCTTTTGCATTTGTTTTTGAGTCTTCTTCATTGTTTTTTAAAAATCCAGACATAGATATTCCTAAAAGTGCAAGTAATATTCCTCCTGCAATTCTAAAACTGTCTATGTTTGTATTAAATAAATCTAATACCCCTTTTCCGAAAAATAAAAAAAGATATAATATAATTGCTGCAAGACTTGTTGCTAATATTGCAATATATAGTCTTTCGTTTTTATTTAATGCATGTGTCCTTGCAAAAAAAAATGCAAATGTTTGTAATGGGTCAATTATTACAAAAAATAATATTATTAAAGATACAAGATCAGATATCATTATTTATTACCTATTTTGTTTCTTTTATGAGTTTTTTTACTTGTTCTACTGTTGTGTACTCTAATGGATTTATGTTATCTATGATATATTTAATTTCTTTTAGTTCTTCTGCTTTTGCATATCTTTTAGAAAATAGTTCAATTGTGTTTTGTAAATTGTTTATTTTTGTTTCTAATTCTTTTTGTTTTTTTATAATTTCGTTTATTTGTTCTTGATTTATCCCGCCTTCTGATGTTCCTTGTAAATTAAGTGCAGATATTTTTTTATTTAGTATTAATATGTTTCTGCCTAATATTTTTTCATTATGTACAATATATTTTATTTTTTGAGATAATAACTGTATGCTTGATTGTAATGCTTTAATGTCTTGTAAAACTGATGGTTGTTCTGTTGCCATTTTTTATCTTTTTTATATATTTATATATATTTATATTTGAATATATACCAAAGTTATTTTTAATATATGGTATTTTTTGATTGTGTGTTTTTTTGTGTAATTGATTATAGTTATTTAATTACAAACCTTTATAAACCCTTCGGTGTATATAATTATATATTATACATAAATTTAAGGTGAAAAAAGAGGAGATATTATGGAATTTAAAAATATTGTATTTGGTTGTTTAATTTTGTTTTTTGGTTTTATTATGATTAATACAGTTTCTGCAGATAGTCTTTCTGATGCAATTGGTGAAAGCCCAAGTGTTTCAAGAGCATACATGACAGCATATTATTATCCAAGCTATGGGTATTATGGAACATATTATCCTGCATATGGCTACACCTATGGTGGATACTATTATGATGGATATTATAATATGTTAGATTATGGCACAGGATTAGCATATAGCCCATATTATGGTTCAGGCATTAGTTATACAAATGGATATTATAACGGCTATTATGTTGGTTATAATAATGGATTTTATGATGGATATTATACAGGTGTTGACACATATTATCCTACAAATAGTACATTAATTGGTGTTTCTTATAGAAATCCAGGAAGCATAAGTGTATATTATAAAGGTTAATTCCTTTTTTTTATTTTATTTTGAATAGATAGTATAAAACATATAGATAGTAATAAAAGATATAAAAAGTATAAATAAAAAGTATAAATTTGATGTAATATGAAATATAAATATAAAAATATATATTTTGTTTTTTTTATTTTCTTGTTTTTGTTTAATTTTAATTTTTTGTTTGCTTCTTCTATAGATTCTATAAATGTTTCTAATGTTCAAGTAAAAAGTGACACTTATACTTCTTTTGAAAATGTGAATTATGCGAATTATAATGAAAATATTGATGTAAAAATTAATGTTGACGTTAGTGGGGATATAGGGGAATCTATCCCAATTTATGCTACTTTATATATTATTGGGATATTACCAAATGGCACAAAAGAAGTTTCTCTGGTAAGCCCAACAAATTTATTTTATGTTTCTTCAAATTCTACTTTTGAATATGATTATGATAACCTTTTTGTTTTTAAAACGAAATATGTAGGATATGAAATTAAGTTAGATATAAGTTATAATAATAATACCCTTACAGATAGTGGTTCTGCTTATGTTTATCTTATTGGTCAATCATCCTTCCCTTCTGATGTAGATGATGTGCCTAATAATACTCTGCCTCCTCACAATTGTTCTTGTTTTTATGTTTCTGGGCCTTCTACAATTTATTTAGATGAAGATGATGATGCCAGTTATAGTTTTTCAATAATTAATCTTTCAAATACAAATTTAATTATAGATTCTATTGATGTTTCTGATACTGACGAATTAGACATTGATGACATATCATTTCCAGACATAGTTTCTGCAAACTCAATTGGTCATGCACATCTAGATTTATTTGCAGATACTGTTAGTTCTGATGATTCTGGTTCTTTTGAGATTAATGTAATTGGTGTGTCTAACGGTGTGCCTTGTACAGATGTTTTTTCTGTAAATTATCATATAGATAATCAAGAACATGAAAATTCAGCAAGTTGTTCAGATATTTCATATGATAATGTTTCCTTTTCAATTGATGAAGATGATTCTAAGTTTGTATATTTGAATATAACAAATGAATCCTTAGATTATGTTTATGAAATAGAAGAAATAGAAATAGATGATGGGGAATATGTTTTTGCATCTGTGTCTAATCCTCCTTCTATAATTGATGAAGATTCTACAGAAAAAATTAAATTGAATCTTTCTTCAGATTTTGTATCTTCGGACACAATAGAGCATTTAGATTTATATGTTCGTGGGCATTTTACAAGACCAGGATATGAAGATAAAACTTGTAATAAGCATATAGATGTTTCTATAAAAGTTCTTAATTCTTCTTCAATTCATATTTCATCTTCCTCTTCATCAAATTCACAAACACCTTCAAATTCTACAAGTTCTCCAAATTCACAACTAGTTCCGGATATGTGTGATTTTACTTTAACTGTTCCAGAAAGTTTAATAATTGATGAATCTCAAGAAGAAATAATGTTGTTTTTTAGTAAACATAACTCTTTAGAAGGAACAATAAAGATTATTGCAGATGGTGCTCTTGTGTCTCCATCTGTCATTTATTTAGATGATGTAAATAGTTTTTCAAAAAAAATTGTTTTAAATAATTTTTTATCTCCAAAAAAGGTAATATATGTTGTTTCAATAAACGGTTGTTTGCCACAAACATATTATACCAGTCTAATTAATAATTTGTTATTATCAAAAGACATTTTGGTTTCTTTATCTCCAAGATTCATTGCAGATACTTCTACTAAATTAATTGCTGTCGAACTTACAAATTCTTCTTCAGAATCAAAAGAGATTAAAGTGAAGTTATCTGGATTCCCAAACACATGGAAGATTATTTCTAGCCCAAATCCAATTTCTCAAGAAGCATTGTCTACAATAACTTCTACAGATAGATTGGTTGTGCCTCCACATGAAACAAAATTATTTTATTTTTTTGTAAGTTTTTCAGAGCCATTTACAAATGCTAGTTATAATGGGTATTTAGAGGTATATTCTGGTAATGATTTAATTTCTAAAACCCCATTAACAATAGATCAAATAAATGAAAATTCAATTGTTTCTTTAACAAAAACTGTTCAAAAAATAGATAATGAAAAAAATAGTTTTTATGTTTATATAACATTAAAAAATAATTCTCCAGGTATAAAAAACCTTTTTATAGATTTTAATTTTTCTGAAGATTATGTAATTGATGGAAATAGAGAGGTTATTTTACAACCACAGGAATCTAAATTGGTAATATATAAAATAGTTGCTCCAGCGGATGTTGTAAATAATTTTTGTGCACTTATGTCTGTTAAAGATTCTATAACATATTCTATTTTAGTCCAAGATATTATTTGTTTTGAAATAATTAATAGAGGTTCTCCAACTGCATTTTTTAATTTGCACAGTGCCTCTGGAATATTAAGTGTTGTTGTTTTAATTATAATTGTGTTGTTTATAATTGGATTGATTATTAGAAATAATCGTAAAAAAGAAAAGGGAATAAATTATAGTTTTTCTAAAAAGTAAGCATGCAAGTTAAATCTATTCTCTTTTTAAATGTTTCTTGTCTATATATTATACTATATAAATAATATTTGAGCTTTGTACACTGTGTGTAGACGGGGTACGTTAGCTAACTTTAGAAAAAGTCAGCATATAAATACAAAGCAGTTTATATGTTTTTTATTTTATATTTTTGTATTTATGTATGTGGCTTTTTTTAAAATATAAAAATTATTAAAAGAAAAGGAAAAGAAACTATGCCAAGAAAATATAAGCCAAGATCAGGATCAATGGCATTTTATCCACGAAAGAAGGCCTCTTCAATTATTCCTAAGTTTAATGTATGTTCTTCTAAAGATAATAATGATGTTAAGCCATTGTTGTTTTATGGAATAAAAGTAGGGATGACAGACATTATTGCAAAAAATGCACATAAAGGAAGTTCATCATATGGGCAAGATATTTCTATACCAGTATCTTTAATTGAAACACCTGATTTAAGAATAATTGGTGGTAGGTTATATAAATCTAATTCAAGTGTTAATGGTAAAAATGTTGTTTCTGAAATTATACAATATGATTCTTCAATACAAAAAAGAATAAAAGGCAAAAAATCTAAATCTACAAAAACTATTGATGATTTTTTGAAAAAAAGTTCACAAGCAGATGATTTAGTTTTAATTTGTGCAATTGATTTTAAGAAGACAGGTGCCCAACAAAAAACACCAGTAATTGTAGAGGTGCCATTATCTGGGGTTTATGAAAAAAAAATAGAGTATTTAAAAAATAAGTTTGGTAAGAAAATTGCAATAGAAGAGACATTTAAACAAGAACAATATGTTGATGTTAAAGCAGTAACAAAAGGTCACGGTACTACAGGCCCTGTAAAAAGATTTGGCATAAAAACACAAAGACCAAAGGTTCAGCAAAGAGAAAGGGCAGTAGGGTCTATTGGTCCATGGCATCCTGCTACAATAATGTATACTGTTGCAAGACCAGGGCAACATGGTTTTCAAAATAGAGTTGCATATAATAAAAAAATTATTATGTTGGGTTCAGATGATAGTTTAGTTAATAAGAAAGGCGGTTTTAAAAATTATGGTTTAATTAAAAACAAATATTTAATGGTTGCAGGAAGTATTCCAGGAACCTCAAAAAGAATTGTTGCAATTAGAGATGCAACAAGATCTAATGTAAGAAATAGTTTAGAACTTACAGATATTTCACATATTTCAAAATAAGGTAATATTTTATGAAAGCAAATGTTTTAAATTTAGATGGGAAAATAATTAAAGAGATTGAACTTCCAGACCTTTTTGAAGAGGCCTATAGACCTGACCTTATAAAGAAAGCAGTAATTTCAAGTCAATCAAGAAGATATCAACCAAAGGGTAATTCCCCATATGCAAATAGAGACAACACAGCCTTTTATGAAGGTTCCAGAAAATATAAAAGTCCAATGAATACGTCTATTAATTCAGGAAGAGCAAGATTACCACGTTTAAAAAATAGACGATTTTTATTAGCAGGAAAGGTTGCTGGTGTTCCACAAGCAGTTGGCGGACCAAAGGCACATCCTCCAAAAAAAGAAAAAGTTTTAGTTAAAAAGATAAATAGGCAAGAAAAAAAGAAAGCAATATTAAGTGCACTTTCTGCAACAGCAAATTTAGACTTAGTATTTTCGAGAAGTTCTAAGGTTCCACAGAATATAAAATTGCCAATTATTCTTAATAATGATTTTGAAAATTTAAAAAAGACACAAGATGTGTATAATGTACTTGAAAAGATTGGTATTTTAGAAAATGTACAAAATGCAAAATCCTCAAAAACAATTAGAGCAGGAAAAGGGAAAGCAAGAGGAAGAAAGTATAAAAAAAGGAAAAGTATATTATTTGTTTTAGGTAATTCTAAAAACTATAAAGCTTTCAAAAATTTAGAAGGTGCTGATGTTGTTTCTGCAAATCAATTGTCTATTGAGGAATTAGCACCAGGAACCCATGCAGGGAGATTAACTGTTTTTACAGAGGATGCAATTATTAAATTAAAAGAAAGATTTTCATAAATATTTTATTGTAAAATGAGAAGATTATGGCCAAAAAAATTGATAGTAAGAAGATGGAAGATATAAAGAAAAATATTTTATCTAGTGGCATAGATTATTATGATGTTATAGAATATCCAGTTATTACTGAAAAATCAATAGATCTTATATCTTCACAGAATAGGTTGACCTTTGTCGTAAATAAATCTGCAACAAAAGTTGATATAAAAAATGCTGTTGAAAAAATGTATAATGTAAAGGTAGTTTCTATATCTACATTACTTGATAGGCGAAATAGAAAAAAAGCATTTGTTACTTTAAGTAAGGAAAATAATGCACAAGATCTTGCAAATAAATTAGGTATATTATAAATTAGGGAAAGTATATGGGTAAGAGATTAAAGATACAAAGACGAGGAAAAGGAACTCCTAAATATAGATCTACAATTCATGCAAAGGTAGATGTAAGATATCTTCCTGATAATAAATTAATTAATGGACAAATTGTAGATATGATTACTGACCCAGTAAGATCAGCACCACTTGCAAAGATTATTTTAGAAGATGGAAGAATTGTTTATAATATTTGTGCATCAGGATTAATAACTGGTCAAAAAATTCAAATAGGTTCTGGTGCAACACAAGGTACTGGTAATATTTTACCTTTGTCTGAAATAGATACTGGTAAACAGGTATATAATATAGAAAAAAATTATGGAGATGGTGGTAAATTTGTAAGATCTGCAGGCCAATCTGCAACAATTGTTGCAAAAAAAGAAGATGTTACGATTAAGTTGCCATCTGGTGAATTAAGAAGTTTTCCATTAAATGTAAGAGCAACAATTGGTGTTATCGCATCTTCTGGGAAACAAAATAAACCTTATGTTAAAGCAGGAAACAAGTATAAAGCTATGAAAGCAAAAGGCAAGCCTTATCCAATAGTAAGAGGGGTTGCAATGAATGCTGTTGATCATCCATTTGGTGGTTATCAACATCATGTAGGTCATTCTAAATCTACATCTAGACATGCACCACCTGGAAGAAAAGTAGGTGCAATTGCATCTAGTAGAACAGGTAGAAGAAAGAAGAATTAAAATAAATTTTTTAAAAAGGAATAATTTATGTCTGAATTTAAGTATAAAGGAAAAACATTAGAAGAATTACAAAATATGTCTTTAAAGGAATTTGCACAAATTACAACATCACGGGCTAGGAGAAATCTTTTAAGAAACGAAACAGATCATTTTTATCAAAAGTTTGAAAAAAATGTTCAATTAAATAAAAATATACGAACACATAAAAGAGACATGGTTATTACACCAAAAATGGTAAACAAAAAGATTTATGTGTATAATGGACATGAATTTATAGGTGTAGATATCACCCCTGAAATGTTAGGCCATTATTTAGGGGAATATGTTTTAACACGGAAAAGAGTGAAACATGGTAAAGCAGGAGTTGGTGCAACAAAGTCATCTACTGCAATAAGTGAAAGAAAATAAGTGAGATATAATGGCAAAAATAAATTATAATTTTCAAAAAAAGGTTGATCCTAAGAAAACAGCAAAGGCATCTAGAAGAAATGCAAGGGTTTCTACAAAGATGGCTATTGAATTTTCAAATTATTTTAAAAATAAAAAATTAAATTCCGCATTAATTATTTTAGATGATATTATTGCAAAAAAAGATTTTTTGCCATTAGTAAAATATAGAAAAAAAGTTGCACACAGAAAAGGGCAGGCAAAAAGAGGTGTGCCATCTGGTAGATATCCTGTAAAAACAGCAAAGGAAATTAAACAATTGCTTTTGAATGCAAGAGCAAATGCAGAGGAAAAAAATTTAGATATTGAAAGGTTAAAGATATTACACATGTATGCAAATAAAGGTGTTACAAGATCAAAACTACAACCTCTTGGAAGAATTGGTGGAAAAACAAGAGAATCAAAGTCAACAAATTTAGAAGTTATTTTAGTGGAGGAATAAATTTTGAAAGAGAATCCATTTATCAGGGATAAGCTAAAAAAGATAGCTATATCAAATTATTTAAAAGAGAAATTAAAAAAAGCAGGGTTTATAGATTTAGACATAGAAAAGTCAGCGAATACAACAAAAGTTGTTATTTATGCTTTGAAGCCTAGCTTTGTAATTGGTAAAAAAGGCACAACAATACGTGCTTTAACAGATGATTTAGAGAAGGAATTTGGGTTATCTAGAGTTAGAATAGAGATAGGTGAAATCCCAAACAAACATTTAGATCCAAAAGTTATTTTGGAGAATATGCAAATTGCAATTTCAAGGAGAAGACCATGGAAAAGTGTTGTATATAATGCATTACGAGAAATAAAAGAGGCAGGTGCTATTGGTGCAGAAATAATTGTTAAAGGTAACCTTGCAGGGAAAGGAGAAAGAAAAAGAAAGGCAAGATTTTATTTTGGTTATTTAAAAAAAGCAGGTGCTCAAAAAGATTTAGTTGCATATGATCAAAGAACAACATATCCAAGTTTAGGAACTATTGGTATAAAGATAAGAATTACAAGACCAGGAACAGTCTTTAGTGATAAGATAGATGTCACTGAATTAGCAAAATTATATAAAATAAAACGTGAAGAAGAAATTATTAATAAATCCAAAACAGAGCAATCAAAAAGTGAAGAGTTACAAAATGAAACAAAACAAGTAGATAATAATGTTGTTGAAGAAATAAAAGAAGAGGCACAAGAGTCAGGTTTGAAAATAAAAGAGAGAAAAAAAAGAGTAGTTAAACCAAAAGCGGATGTTGCTGATTTAAAAGATGCTGATTTATTAAAAAAAGAAACACAAAATGATTTAAAGAATAATGCATCTTTAAAAAATATAAAATCTGAAAATAAGCAGCAAGCAAATTTAAAATAAAGTGTGATATTTAAATGACAAAGAAAAAGAAAATAGAAGTTAATTCAATTCAAGAAATTGATAATAAAATTAATGAGTTAAAGTTAGAATTGGCAAAATATAAAGGGATGCTAGTATCTAAAACAAAAGTAACAAACACATCTAAGAAAAAAGAGATGCAAAAAGAGATTGCAAGATTATTTACTTTAAAAAATAGTTTATTAAAGAAAAAGGAGGGTGCTAAAGCCGCATGAAAGATATTAGTTCAGTAAGTAGTTTGTCAAAAGATATCTTTGATTTAAGCACAATAACAAAAGAAAACCAGTCGCTAAAAATTGATTTGGTTAAAAAAAAGTTCAAAAAACTTTCAACAATTATTTCTGGATTTAATTCATTAGATGAAGCAAAAGATGTGGAAAAGTTTTTGAAGAAAAGGTTGGCTTGTGGTGGTACAGTTAAAAAAAATGTTATTGAACTTCAAGGAAATCAAAAGGAAAGAGTTAAAAAATTATTGATTGAAAAGGGCTACAAAGAGGAATTAATTGATGCCTAAATTAAAAGACATTGATTTGATTGGTAAAATGATTGTAATAGAAAATTCATCAGATCTTAATAAAATTGGTTTGAATGGGCTTGTAGTCTATGAAACAAAAAATATTGTTGTTGTTAAACATAATGAAAAATTTAAATGTATAAAAAAAGCAGAGATTTTAAAAATAAAAGAGGAATAATTTTATGTCAGAAGAGAAAGAAAAAATAATTAATCCAAAAGGATTTAGTGTAAGAGGTAAGTTAATACAGGGAAAGATTATAAAATTAAAATCACAAAAAACTGCAGTTATTGAAATTGAAAAAGTTAAATATATTCGAAAATATGAAAGATATCAAGTTGTTACAAAAAAATATCCTGTACATATTCCTGATGATATGGTTGTTAATGTAGGAGATATTGTTTTATGTGGAGAAACAAGGAAGATAAGTAAAACTAAATCTTTTGTTATCTTAAAGAAAATAGAAAAGGTTGATAAAAAATGAAACAAATTAGTGCACATCCAACAAAAGGGTTAGCTGTTGGCACAAGATGTTTTTGTGCAGATAATAGTGGTGCAAAAGAAGTAGAAATTATTTCAATTTATGGTGCTAAACCAAGAAAAAGACAACATCCATCTTGTGGTATTGCTTCATTAGTTAATGTTGCAGTTAAGAAAGGAACACCAACAACAAGAAAAAAAATAGAAAAGGCCGTTGTTATTAGAGTTAAAAAAGAATATAGAAGGGCAAATGGTATGAGAATATGTTTTGAAGATAATGCCGTTGTTCTTACAGATATAAAAGGTTTCCCAAAGTCCTCAGAAGTTAAAGGGTGTGTTGCAAGAGAAGTAGGGGAAAGATTTCCAAAGATCGCGTCTCTTTCATCAGCAGTAATTTGAGTTAATTACTGTTTTTGATTTAAAGGTTAAAAGGTTTTAAAAATGAGATTAATAACAAAAAAAGCAAGAAAAAAAAGAAAAGCACTTTATACGAGTCCTTTTCATGAAAAAAGGAAGAAATTAATTGCACCTCTTGATGATCCTTTAGTAAATGATGTTGGGAAAAAAAGATTGCCTGTAAGAAAAGGTGATACTGTTATAATCAAAAGAGGGCAATTTAAAGGGAAGTCTGGCAAGGTTGAAAAAGTCGATTATAATCGTTTAAAAGTTTATATTAAAGATATTAAAAAAGTAAATAGTAGAGGAAGAGACATATTAATTCCATTTGATGCCTCTAATCTTTTGATTACAGATGCTGTATTAAAAGATGAAAAAAGAATTAAACAAAATATTAAAAAAAAATAAATAAAAGATAAATATGACAAAAAAAGGATCAACAAGAGTTTTAAAAGTAAATAAAGCCCGTGCAATAACTGGTGTGGATAAAACAAGAAGATTTATTATTAGGCCATCTTCTGGTAAACACAAATTAAATTCTGCTGTTTCTATAGGATATATTTTAAGAGATACCCTTCATTTGGCAGATAATTTAAAAGAAATTAAATATATTTTACATAATAAAGACGTTCTTGTTGATAGTAAGGTTGTTACATCTTATAGCTTCCCAGTAGGTTTGTTTGATGTTATATCTATACCTAAACTAAATAAATATTATAAGGTTATTTTCTTAAAAAATGGGTCGCTTAGTTTAAAAGAAATAAATAAAGATGAATCAAAAGAAAAAATATGTAAAATTGTTAAAAAGAAAAAAATAAAAGGTAATAATTTTCAATTAATAACAAACGATGGAAGAACTATTATTACAAGTAATTCTGCATATAAAACAAGGTCTTCTGTAAAACTTAATCTTGATGAAAATACAATTAAAGAATATCTTCCTTTAGAGGTAGGTAGAAAAGTGTATATTATTAGTGGAAAACATATTGGTCAAACCGCAATAATAGAAGCAATTTCTCCAGGTACTTTACAAAAACCATGGTTATTAAAATTAAAAGATCATGATGATGAATTTGAAACTATTGAAAAAAATGTTATTGTGATTGGTTAAAAAAGAGAACAATTATGAGCAGCAATAAAGATAAAGAAATTATTGTTAAAGAAAAAACAAATCAAGAAATTAAATCTATAAAAGATAAGTCTGCAAACAGCATGAGAGATATCTATGTAGACAAAGTTGTAGTAAACATGGGTGTTGGTGAAGGTGGTAATGAATTAGAAAATGCTGCAAATATTCTTAAAATGATTACAAAAAAACCAGTTGTTAAAACAATTTGTAAAGTAAAGTTGCCTACTTGGAATATTAGGCCAGGTCTTCCAATAGGTGTAAAAACAACATTACGCGGGAAAGATGCTTTAGATTTTATTGATTTGACATTAAAAGCAAAACAATATAAAATAAATAAAAAAAGCTTTGGGAAAGATGGTAATTTTTCATATGGTATTCATGAATATTTAGATATTCCTGGAGTTAAATATAATCCTGCATGGGGGATAAAAGGATTTGATGTTTGTGTATGTTTAAGAAGGAAAGGATATAGAACAAAATTAAGGAAATATAAAACAACTAAAGTTGGTAAAAAACATAATATTACTAGAGAAGAAGCAATGAAGTTTGCTCAAGATAAATTAAAGGTTGTGGTAGAATGAGTAATAAAAATATAAAAAGGAAAAAAACAAATGTTAGCCCTACAAACAAGGAATATAAAAGACAAAAGGTCTGTGGATTTTGTGGAACAAAAAAAGGTTTGATTAGAAAATATAATTTATACATCTGTAGAAGATGTTTTAATGAAGTTGCTCCAAAATTAGGTTTTAAAAAATATGATTAAGGTTGATTTAAATGAGTATGAATGATCCAATTGCAGATGCTTTAAATTCCATTAATAATGCAGAAAATGTGGCAAAAACATCTTGCACTTTAAACTATTCAAAATTATTAGTTAATATTTTAAAAATTTTGAAGAATGAAGGATATATTAGACAATATAAGATTGTTGATAAAAACTCTCATAAGCAAATTGTTGTTTATCTTTCAGGAAAAATTAATAAATGTAAGGTGATAAAACCAAGATATGCAGTAAAGCATGATGATTATGAAAAGTTTGAAAAATCATTTTTAATTTCTAGAGGGATAGGTAAGATCATCGTAAGCACAACACAAGGTTTAATGACGCATACAGAAGCAAAAGAGAAAGGATTAGGCGGAAGATTAGTTGCATATGTTTATTAGGTTTATTGAGGGAATATTTTATGGAAAAAAATAATGTTGAAAAAATAAAAAATAAAAAATTGGAACCAATTGAGATAATCATTCCTTCTGACATTTCAGTAAATATTTTCAAAGATAAAATAGAGTTTAGTAAATCTGGGGAAGTTCAAGTTGTTATTGTAAATCCTGTTTATTTATCAGTTGAAATGAAAGATAATATATTGTGTTTAATTCCAAAAAATTCAAGAAAAATAAATTTATCAATATTAAATACAACTCAAAAATTAGTAAAAAATGTTTTGCAAGGTTATGAAAAAGGATATGAATGTAAATTGGCTATTGTGTATTCCCACTTTCCAATAACTGTTAAAGTTGAAGGAAATACTATTTTAATTTCAAATTTTTTAGGTGAAAAAAAACCAAGAAAGGCAAGATGTATGCCTGGTTGTAAGGTAGATGTAAAAGGAAAAGAAATAATTGTTTCTGGAAAAAATAAATATTATGTTAGTCAAACTGCGGGGAATATTCAAAAAGCTACCAGGGTTACAGGGAAAGATTATAGGATTTTTGATGATGGCTGTTATATTGTGGAGAAAACAAAATAATTTAAATGTGAAATATTTATGAGTAATGATAGACCTAAATTTAGAGGGCATTTTCCATTAACTACAAGAAGATCACAAAGAAAAAAAAGAAAGAAATTATCAAAATGGAGATATCCAAAAGGAATAGACAGACATATGTCTGAATCAAGAGGGCCAATGCCAAGTATAGGTTATGGTCATAAGAAATCAGAAAAGAATATGCACCCTAGTGGTTATATGGAAGTTTATGTTGTTTCAAAAAAAGATATTGAAAATATTAAGGATAAAAATGTTGCAATAAGATTTTCAGGTAAACTTGGCAAAAAGAAAAAAGATGAATTGATTAAATTTGCAAATGATAGAAATATTAAAATATTAAATTAAGGGGAATAAGATGAAACTAAATAAATTAAAAGAAACTGCTGCAGATATTTTGAAAACAGGCAAATATAATGTTAAAGTGAATAAGGATCAATATTTAAAAAATAAAGAACTTGTTGATAAAGCAATAACTAAAGAAGATGTTAGAGCAATAATTAAAGCAGGTGTTGTTTCTAAGAAACCAATTTCTGGCCAATCAAGAGGAAGAGCTAAAAAGCTTCTTAAACAAAAAAAGTTAAAAAGAAGGAGAGGCCCAGGAAAAAGAAAAGGAAAGCAGAATGCAAGAATTAAAGATAATGTTTATAATCAAAAAGTTAGGGCATTAAGAAAAAAATTAAATGAATTAAAGAAAGAAAATAAATTACAAGATAAAAATTATCATAAATTGTATATGATGATAAAAGGGAATTATTTTAAAAATAAAAAACATTTAGAGGAATATGTAAACACACCATTGACACCAAATGAGGAGAAATTATGAAATCAAAAAGTGGCCCAAGATATAATGCTCCATTAAAAAGAAAAAAAGAACAAAAAACAAATTATGTTAAAAGATTGGCAATTTTGAAATCAGGTTTGCCAAGATTTGTTTTAAGAGTAACAAATAAATTAGTTATTGCTCAAATTGTTACTTATAAAAAGGAAGGAGATGTTACTTTGTTATCTGTAACTTCAAATGATCTTAAGAAAAAATATGGTTGGAATTATAATTTAAAAAACACACCTTCTGTTTATTTAACATCTCTTCTTTTAGCTAAACAAGCAAAAAAGAAAGAGATTACCAAAGTTGTTTTTGACTTAGGTTTAAAAAGTTGTAAGAAAGGTTCAAAGATGTTTGCTGCTCTTCAAGCAATTAAAGATGCAGGTCTTGAATGCTCTTTTAACGAGGAAGCGTTGCCTTCTATTGATAGAATACAAGGAAAGCATATTTCTGAATATTTAAAAAATAACATATTGAATGATTTTAAAGCTGTTAAAGAAAAAATTATGAGAGAATAATTATGTTGGCAGAAAAATTTGCAAGAGAAAAAGAAGAAAGATTAAGAAGAAATAAATTTCAAAGAAGATGGTATGATAGAGAATATCAAAAAGAAGAACAAAATATTATTAATGATGTAGAGGTAAAGAAAAAACAATATTCCTCAGAAAGATCATTAAATCCTCCATTTGATAGAGATGCATGGATTCCAAAAACAGAATTAGGGCGAAAAGTTAAATCTGGAGAGATCTCTACATTGGATGAAGCATTAAAAGGAGGGCAACTTCTTGAACCAGAGATTATAGATTTTTTATTGCCAGAACCACTAATAAAAGTTGTTGATGTAAAAAAGACAACAAGAATTACAAGGGCTGGTAGAAATTATTCTTTTAGAGTTAGTGCTATTGTTGGTGACGGGAATGGGCACATAGGAATTGGATCAGGAAAAGCTATAGAAAAATTAACAGCTCAAGAAAAAGCAATTCAAAATGCAAAATTAAATATGATTTATGTAAAAAGAGGTTGTGGAAGTTGGGAATGTAACTGTAGTGTTGAGCATTCAATACCATATAAAGTTGTAGGAAAATGTGCATCATTAAGAGTTGAATTAATTCCTGCACCAAGAGGTTTAGGATTAGCTGCAAGTAACACAATTAAACCAGTTTTTCAATTAGTAGGTATTCAAGATATTTGGTCAAAGACAATGGGTGCAACAGATACAGACCTTAATTTTATAATTGCAACCATTGATGCTTTACATAATTTATCTAAAACTAAATTTCAAAAATATATTGACGATGAGCAATCAAAAAATGTAGATAAAACAAAACATGTTCTCCAAGATTCTTCTGAAAAAACAGCAAAAGAAAGTTCTATAAAAGAAAAGAATGAAAAATTAAAAAAATAAATGACGATTATATATGTATGCAATTGTAAAAGTTAGAGGAAATATTGGTGTCAGAAATGACGTTATTCATAATTTGAAGTTATTAAATTTAACAAGAGTTAACCATTGTGTATTGTTTCAAGAAACAGAAAAGATTAAAGGCATGTTAAAAAAAGGCAAGGATTATATTACATGGGGTGAAATTTCTAAAGAAACCTTACAAAAACTATTATATAAAAGAGGGAAAGTTTATAAAGATAAAAAATTAGTTGATTTTAAAGATGTTTATGATTTAAAGAAAACACAAGAGATTTCAACTCAATTGTTAGAAGGAAAAGTGAAGCTTAAAGATTTGAATATAAAACCAGTTTTTAGATTAAAACCACCATCTAAAGGTTATGAAAGAAAAGGTGTGAAAAAAACATTTAAACAAGGTGGTGCATTAGGTTATCGTGGAGATAAAATAAATAATTTGTTAATTAAAATGATTTAATTTTGTTTAAAAAATATGTGTGTGATAAAAATGCCAATAGAAAAGCCAAAAAAATATAAAGAACTTAATAAAATAGAAAAAGATAGATATACTTTAAAATTGGAGAAGCTTAATAAAACAAAAATTCCAGAAATAGAAAAATATATAAGAAAAATTACATCTCCTAAAAGTACATATAATAAAGAGTGGGCTAAATGGATTGCTAAAGAGCTTAGCACTATTATAGATAGTTTGGCTTATGTAAATGAAAGAAAAAAGTCAGCTGTTTTAAATAAACTTGTTAAATTTATTGAAACAGAAGATGTAAAAGCATTGGTGGAAGCAAAAAAAGAGCTTAAGAAATAGACTTGTTTTTTAAAAATTATTAAAAAGATTTATAATGAGTAAAAGAAAAATTGATAGATTAAGAGGCCAAAGGACACATGGCAGAGGAAATACCAAAAATGGAAGAGGTGGTGGATGTAAAGGCGGCAAAGGAAGAGCTGGTGCCTTTAAACATAAAAGATTTACTTTTTATGAAGTAACGTCTCAACCAAAAAAAAGATTACATCCTAAACCAAAACAAAAAGCAATAACTTTAGATCAATTAAATTTTTTAATTGTTGATAAAAAAGAAATTGATTTAAAAGAAATAGGCTATGATAAAATTTTAGGTTCAGGAAATTTAACAAAACCAGTTGTTATAAAAAATGCAATTGTAACTCAAAAAGCTAAACAGAAAATTGAAGCTGCTGGAGGGAAGATAGAATGAGTTTTTACTCAGTTTTACAAAGAATATTACCTTCTGTAAAAGATCCTGTTAAAGTTCCCCCTGTTAAAAAAAAATTAATATGGACTGGAATAGTTTTAGTACTTTTTTTTATTCTTGGAACTATCCCTTTACTTGGTTTAAGTCCAGCTGCTTTGCAACAATTAACTTTTTATCAAATGGTTACTGCTAGTAATATTGGTACCTTAATAAGTTTAGGTATTGGTCCAATTGTTTTAGCTTCTATTATTTTACAATTACTTGTTGGTGTTAAAATTATAAATCTTAATTTTTCTAACACAGAAGATAGAGCTAAGTTTTCTTTATTACAAAAATTTTGTGCAATTATTTTATCTATTGTTGAAGCAATTGTAATGGTCACAATTGGATGGTTACAACCTTTGCCAGGTATGTGGTTTCCATTAGTTTTACAAGTTACATTTGGTTCTATAATTTTACTTTATTTAGATGAAGTTGTAAGTAAATATGGAATTGGTTCAGGTATTGGGTTGTTCATTGCAGCTGGTGTTTCACAAGAGATCTTATGGAGAATCTTTGCAATTCCTTCTGCAACATATGGAGGAGGATTGTTATTTACAGGGATTAACTATTTAAAAGCAGGAGAGATGATTTCATTTTTGTCACAAGTGTTGTTGCCAATTGCAATAACTATTGGTTTGTTTTTCTTAATAGTTTATTTAGAGGGAGTACATGTAAATATTCCATTGACTATTGGAAGAAGTGGAATGGGTGCAAAATATCCTGTTAAATTATTATATGTTTCAAATATGCCTGTTATTTTAACTACAACTTTATTTGCAAATATAGGTATGTTTGCTCAGCTTGCGAAAACGGGGAAGATTGCAGAAATAATGGGGGCCGTAAGTAAGGTTATAACTCCTCAATATAATCTTATACAAAATACTATTTTAGGTAGTGCAACAGGTACTATGTGGTTATATGCATTAATATATATGGTTTTGTTTGTAGGGTTGTGCGTAATATTTGGAAAGTTTTGGATACAAGTTGGTGGTCAAGGTCCAGAAAATGTAGCAAAACAATTACAAAGTTCTGGTATGTCTATACCTGGTTTTAGAAGAGATGAAAGAGTTTTAACTTCTGTTTTACAAAGATATATTCCAGTAATCACGGTTTTAGGTTCTATATTTGTTGGACTTTTGGCATTTGCTTCTGATTTAGTTGGTGCAATAGGTGGCGGTATTGGTATTTTATTAACTGTAGGTATTATCTATAGATTATATGAGCAATTGGCAAGAGAACAAGTTTTTGAATCAAGTTCTTTTTTAAAGAAGTTTGTAGGAAAAGGAGGACAATAAAATGTTTGAAGCACCATTAATTTCTCCATGGATAGACATGATTCTTTTAGCATTATTGTTTGGTATATTAAATAAATTAATACAACATTGGACAACAAATCCAAAAGAATATTTTGAATTAAAAAAAAGAAGTCAAGATATAAATAAAGAGGTAAGAAAACTTTCAAAAGAACAAAAATTTGAAGAAATAAAAGTTCTTCAAAAAGAAGCAATGAGTATTGCAAATAAGCAAATGAAAATGAGTTTAATGAATATAAAATATATGTTATTAATGTTGTTAATTGCATTTCCAATATTATGGGTAATTAGTGAATTTTATATGGAAATTAAATATAATTTTTTGTTATTTACAGTAAATGGATTATGGGCATATATTATTTTAGGGATAATTATTTCTTTGATAATTAGTCCAATCTATGATAAAATGTTAATGAAAAAATATATTCCCCAAACAACTGAAACAAAATAGGTGAATGAATATGCCAAAACCAAAAGATAGATTTGACAAACATAAAATGGTAAAAACGCCTGGTGGAAAGCAGGTAAGAAAAGTTAAATTAAAAAAACCTGGAAAGCACAAATGTGCAATTTCTGGGAAAATATTACAAGGTGTGCCTCATGGTCTTAGGCCACATGAAGTGCATAATTTGAAAAAAAGTGAAAGACGACCAGGAAATCCATTAGCTTCAATGATTGAACCAAAAACAAGAAAGGAAATATATTTAGAGGCAGTAATGTTGAAATATAATATTATTTCACAACAAGATATTGATTTATCACATAAAAAATATATTGATATGATTTTAAAAAAGATCGAATAATTATTATATAGTAATCATCATATATTAGTTATAAGATTAAAAAATAAAAATGTGTGGGAATTATGGGTATTTTAAAACCAGGGCAGAAAATAATTATTATGCAAGGAAGAGATTTTGGAAAAAAAGTAGTTATTTCTAAAATTGAAAATAATTTTGTATATTATAAAATAAATAATAAAGAACAAAAAATTAACATATTGCATGTTTTTCCTATTAATGAATGATTTTTTAAAAATAATAAATGTGTGAAAAAATG